>CAZIQV010000152.1:0-5509 GCA_964541275.1 uncultured Chitinophagaceae bacterium
AGTGGATGTAACGCAGGCTATCGTGGGGAGTGTACTCCCGCACGCCGATGGTGCGGGTCTGGTCCTCAAAGATGCGTCTTTCTGCCCTGGTCTCGCCAATGGGGTTTACCGAGGGCAGGCCGAGCTGCTCCCGCCGTTCCGTCTCAGCCCGCCGATACTCGACATACCGGGCCCGCTGCTCCGGCGTGGTCTGATCGAGAATCCGGTTTTTGAACCATTCGTTTCGCTCGTCCTGCGAGCGGTTGGCCCACGGCGGCCCGCGGCCGCGGCTGGCATTGCCGCCCGCCTGGCCGTCCGCCGCGGCCGAGGTCGTCGCTTCCCGCTGCTGCCGGGCCTCCTCAAAGGCTTTCCGCATCAAATCAGACTGCTTGATGTGCTGATCGAGGAGCTTCTGCCGCTGGCCCGGCGGAGCTTGGTAGTAATCGTCAATCCGCCGCCGCATCGACGCGAAGAAGAAGCTCCGGGTTGTCGCTGCCGCCGCCCGTTGCAGCTGCGGGGGCAGTTCCTCCATCCGCTGGCGGATCTGTCCCATGCCGGCGACATACTCTCTGGCCTCGTCGAGATTGCCGGGTCCCGTACCGCCGAACCGCTGCTGAACCTCTTCCTGCAGCTGGCGAATCTCGGCGATCCGGGGGTCGTTGGAGAGGTCGCGGGGCCAGAACCACCAGCCGAGCAGGCAGGCAGCGGTGAGGCTGCCACCAATCGCGATCGCGACTCGGCGGCGGAACGTTTCAGCCCGGGACGTTGGGCGAGTTGCTTGAGCCATCGGATTTCAGAGGTTTTGGACGTGGCCGTCGAGGTAGAGGAAGTTCCGGGCTCCGCTCGGGGCATTCCAGTTCTCCCCGTCGTCCGGATTGTTGATGTCCGTGACCGTGCTGCCGAACAGTGACCCCGCCTGGCCGCCGTGAAACGGGGCGAACTCGTAAAGAATCCAGAGTTTCGACGACGCTAGATTACTCCCCGACCGTCGGGAGGACAGCGCCTCTTCGCGGGTCTTGCCACGAATCTTGAAGGCCGACTTCAAATCCGCGGTCGTCAGCCGCCGCTGGGGGTATTCGTAGCTCGTGCCCTCGAGGGCCAGATTGGCGTCGCGGTATTCCGCAGGACGCTGGGCCTCCGGAATCGCCGCGACCGCCGCGCGGGCGGTGACCACGGCGGCCGAATTGGGGTCTCTGGCAAAATACGTCAGGTCGGAAGCGCAGCGGAAAACCCCCTGCTGATCCTCGGTGTAGGGCCCGAGTTGCGACACGATGGTCGGGTAGAGCGGCCGGCTGCCGGGCACGTAAAACGTCGGCTCAAGGCTCGGCATCTGCGCCGCCACCGGAAACCTGCCGCGGGTCACACGGTCGAGGTACATGTTCACTGCGAGCCCGAGTTGCTTGAAATTCGCCTGGCAGGCAATCCGCCGGGCCGCCTCGCGGGAATTCTGCACCGCCGGCAGCAGCAGCCCGACCATCAGCCCGATGATGGCGATGACGACGAGCAGTTCGATCAGCGTAAAACCGTGGCGTCGCACAGTGTCGTCTCCGGGAATCGATCGGGGGCTGACGGCAAGGTCCTGCCGCTCCTGCCGCGGATGCAGGCTGTGGAAGCGGGTGGACTGCTGCGGGCGGGTGAAACCTGAACGCCTCATGGTGACTCCAACGGTCAAGTTGCCGAAAAGGTTCGCGGGCGGGCTATTGAAGCCGCCGTTGGACCACCGCCGATGCTCACGGAGGGCTCGATGGGCGAGCGGCCGCGGCAAATCATAACGTGTTCAGTCTGGGAAACTTATGCGGATATCCGGCAGCGACCGCGACAACAGGCCCGACGCCGGCAGCGGCCGGAGGGTTGCAGCAGTGCCCGCCGACCGGGAGACGGCCGAGGTCGCCACACTGCGGGCGCAGCTGCTCGAGGCCCGCAAGCAGGCCACCCTCGGCGAGTTGCTCGGCACGACAACCCATGAGTTCAATAACGCCCTGACGACAATCCTCAACTACGCCCGGCTCGGCCTCCGGCACCCCGACACGCCAACGCGAGACAAGGCCCTCGAGCGGATTCTTTCCGCCGGAACCCGGGCGGCAAAAATTACGGCAAGCGTGCTGTCGATGTCCCGCAGCCAGCGGCAGGCAACCCGGATGGAGCCGGTCGACCTCGTCAGCCTGACCGAAGAGGTGCTGGTGCTGCTGGAACGGGAAATGATGAAGTATCGGGTGCAGGTTGAGCGGGAGTTTTCCGAGGTGCCCCGGGTGCTGGCCAACCCTGGCCAGATTCAGCAGGTGCTGCTGAACCTCATGGTCAATGCCCGCCAGGCGATGCCCGAGGGGGGCCGGCTGATCCTGCGGATCGCCACCACGCCGACCCGGCAGGCGGTCAGTCTGCTCGTCCGCGACACCGGCTGCGGGATGAGCCGGGACGTGATGGAGCGGATGTTCGACGCCAACTTCTCCACCAAGCAAGGCCCCGACGAGACCGGCAAGGGCGGCAGCGGCCTCGGGCTGGCCGCCTGCCGCGAAATCCTCGAAGCCCACCGGGGCCGGATCCGTGTCGAGAGCAGCCCCGGCAGGGGAACCGGGATCACGATTCGCTTTCCCGCCCTGCAGCCGGCTGCGGCCGCCAGCTGAAATCGGCGGTGAAAATCCCGCCGGCCAACGGCCGGGCCCTACAATCGGAGAGTCCCGCAGGAGCTTTCCGATGGCCGACACCGCTGCTTCCTCCTCCAGTCTGCCCCGCACCTTGGCTGACCTCCGAGCCGGCGGCTGGCGGAGCCGGTCCGTCAAGCAAGAAGTCCGAGAAAACTTTCTGCAGATGCTCGCTGCGGGCGCAGAACTCTTTCCCGGCATCGTCGGCTACGACGATACGGTGATCCCCGAAATCAGCATCGCCCTGCTCGCCGGCCACGACATGCTGTTTCTCGGCGAGAAAGGCCAGGCCAAAAGCCGGCTGATGCGGCTGCTGCCGCGGTTTCTCGACCCTGCCCTGCCCTACCTCGACGATCCGGCCATTCCCTTCCATGACGATCCGGAACGCCCGATCAGCCGGGCGGGCCGGCAGCTGGTCGCCGAGCGACCTCCCGAGGACGTTCCGATCGCCTGGTGGCCGCGGGAACAGCGGTATGCCGAACGGCTTGCCCCCGGCACCAAGTTCGCCGACATCATCGGGGAGATCGACCCTGCCAAGCTCGCCGCCGGCAGCAGCATGGGCACGGAGGAGGCGCTTCACTTCGGCCTCATCCCCCGGCTGCACCGGGGCATCTTCGCCATGAACGAACTGCCCGAACTCGACGAACTCGTGCAGGTCGGCATGTTCAACATTCTCGAGGAGCGGGATGTCCAGATCCGGGGCTATCCCGTCAGCTTCGATATCGATGTCATGCTGCTGTTCTCGGCGAACCCGTCCACGTACAACCGTTCGGGCAAGGTGATTCCGCAGCTCAAGGACCGTATCGGAGCGGTGATTCACACGCACTATCCGCGTGACCGCCAGCTCGGCATCGACGTTGCCGAGCAGGAGGCCGGGGTCGACCTCGGGGGCGACTGGCCGGTGCAGGTTCCGCCGTTCATGAGAGAGGTGGTGGAACAGATCACGATTGCGGCCCGCAGCAGCCGGTTCATCGACCAGCAGTCGGGCGTGAGCGCCCGGCTGTCGATCGCCAATTATCAGACGATGGTTGCCAGTGCCCGCCAGCGGGCGGTCCGGCTGGGGGAAAAGCCGGCGGTGCCCCGGATCAGCGATCTGGCCCACCTGGCCACGTCGAGCCTCGGCAAACTCGAACTCGACCTGATGGGCAGCCACCAGATGACCGAGCGGCAGGTGCTCGAGGGCATCATGGCCGATGCCATCGCCACGGTCTTCGGCGAGTATGTCGAACAACACGGACTTGAAGAGATTGCCCGCGCCTTCGGCGACGGGGTCAAGATTGAGGTCGGCGATATGGTTCCCTCCGCCGCCTATGAAACGATCGTGAGCGAGATTCCGACGATCTGGGAGAAGGCCTTCGAGATCAATCCGGCCGGCGAACCCGCCGCCCGCGCCGCCTGCATCGAGTTCGTCCTCGCCGGGCTCCACGCCACCGAGCGAATTTCGCGGCTGGAACTTCACGGCCGCACGATCTACGACACCGAGGGGTTCCGGTAGCGTTATGCCCGCACGCAGGTCACTTGGCGGCATCGTCCATTCGTACCAGCGGTACGATCCGGCCCGGATTCCGCCGCCGCGGCCGCCGGCGACCGACCTGGCGACGCCGGCACTGGAGCACATGCTGGCGACAGGAAGCCTCGACGACCTGACCGACGAGCAGCTGGCTGAGGCGGTCATCCTTGACCCTGAGCAAATCCGCGGCCTTGGCCCCTCGCTCGACGCCCTGAAGGCCAAACTCGAGGAACGCAAGCGGAAGATCCTTGAAACCCACGAGGCCGAGACGGTGCGCCGGCGGGCCCGGAAGGACTATCACGCCGCGGCGGCCGAGGTGCGGCCGCCCCGCCGCCTGGCTCGGGCGTTCACCGAGGCAATCGAGAGTGAACAGATTCGTCGCCTGGAGCGGCTCTGGTATGCCCTCGAACACGACCGGAGTCCTCTGGCAGCGACCGTCATGGGCCTGATCAACCGGCTGGGCACGGTCTACGAAATGAACGAGCTGGCCAGCCGCTGGACTTTCAGCGGCCGCCAGAGGCTGACGGTCGACGAGGCGATCGCGATCAAAGAGGAACTGGAGACGATCGACCGCCTGCTGGCCCAGCTTGAGGAGGCCCGCAAGCAGGCCAAGATTGGACTGATCGATATGGAGGCCCTCGGCCGCTACGCCGACGCGGGCGAACTCGATGACCTTGAGCGGCTGAAGCAGCAGGTCCAGGAAATGCTTGAGCGGGCTGCCGCCGAGCAGGGCCTTGAGAAGTCGGACCGGGGCTACCGACTCACGCCAAAGGCCGTTCGGAGCTTTCAGGGGAAGCTGCTTGAGCAGATTTTCAGCGACCTCTCGGCCTCGAAGACCGGCAGGCACGAGGCGGCGGCGATTGGAGACGGCGCGGTGGAGATGGTGCCGACCCGGCCGTTCGAGTTTGGCGACTCGGTCGCCCATCTCGATCTGCCGGGGTCGCTGACCAACACAATGCTGCGAACGCTGGCCGAGGGGGGATCGATCGGCCCGGGCAGCCCGCTACGGCTCGACCAGCGGGACCTTGAGGTGCACCGCACGAGGAACAGCCCCAAGGCGGCCACGGTTGTCGTGCTCGACATGAGCGGCTCAATGCGGTACGGCGGGCTCTACATCAACGTCAAGCGGATGGCGCTGGCACTGCAGGGGCTGGTTCAGCGGGAATACCCCGGTGACTTTCTGCAATTCATCGAGATGGCCTCGTTCGCCAAGCCGCGGGCCTTTAGCGAGCTGGTCAGCCTGCTCCCGAAGCCGGTGACGATTTTCGATCCCGTCGTTCGGCTGCGGGCCGACATGTCCGATCCGGCCATCGGCGAGTCGGACATCCCCCCTCACTTCACCAACATCCAGCACGGTCTGCAGCTTTCGCGGCAGTAT
>CAZIQV010000153.1:0-5481 GCA_964541275.1 uncultured Chitinophagaceae bacterium
GCTTGGTGTGGTCGAAGCCGAGGATGTCGAGCACGGTGGCGTAGAAATCCCAGACCGTCGTCGGCTGCTGCTCGGCCCGGCGGCCGAACTCGTCGGTTGCGCCATAGCTGACGCCTCCCTTCACCCCGGCGCCCATCATCCAGAGGGTGAAGGCGTCGGGGTTGTGGTCGCGGCCGGCGGTGCCGGCCTGATGGGTCGGCATCCGCCCAAACTCGGTCGTCCAGAGCACCAGCGTGTCGTCGAGCAGGCCCGACTGCTTCAGGTCGGTCAGCAGGGCGGCGGTCGGCTGGTCAAAGATCGGACAGTGGCGTTCATAGTCAGACTTCAGCGTCTTGTGGGCATCCCAGTTGAGCAGGCCATCGACGCCGCTGGCCCGCGAGGCACAGTAAAGATTGACGTACCGCACGCCCCGCTCGAGCAGCCGCCGGGCCAGCAGGCAGTTGCGGGCGTAGGCCGCCTTGAGTTCATTCGGCGAGTCGGTGCCATAGAGCCGCTGGATCGACTCGGGCTCGCTGTCGAGGTCACGGACCTCCGGGGCGGAAAGCTGCATCCGGGCGGCCAGTTCGTAGGCGGCCATTCGGGCGGTCAGTTCAGTCTCCTGCTGCCGCCGGCTGGCATGGCGGCTGTTGAGTTCAGCCAGCAGCTGCCGGGTTGCCTGATCCTCGCGAGCCGAGATCGCCTCGGGCCGCCGCAGGTTGCGAATCGGCTGATGCGCCGCCATCACGATCGCCTGATGCTCCGCCGGCAGGAAGCCGTTGGACCAGTTGGCCTTGCCGTTGGGCGGCTCGCCGCGGATGTCAGGCAGGGCGACGTAGGTCGGCAGATTGTCGTTGGCGTTGCCGAGGGCATAGCTCAGCCAGGCCCCTGCGGCCGGAAAGCCCTCGGTCGGATGGCCGGTGGCCACGAAGATGTTGCCGGGCCCGTGGGTGTTGGTCTTCGACTGTAGGGCATGGCAGAAGGCGATGTCGTCGACATGCCGGGCCATCTCAGGCAGCATTGCCGAGATCGGCTTGCCGCATTCGCCGGCCGGCACAAACGGCCAGGGGCTCTTCATCAGGTTGCCGTTTTTGCCCTGGAAGCTCATCAGGTTTTCTTCACCCGGCAGCGGCTGGCCGTGCATGGTTTCGAGCTTCGGCTTGTACTCCCAGAGATCGATGTGCGAGGCGGCTCCGGGGCAGAAGATCTGCAGCACCCGCTTTGCCCGGGCCGGAAAGTGCGTCTGACCGCGGCCCGGCTGCCACCCGGCTGCTGGCTCAGCGGTCGCGGCAGTCGCCTCGCGGGCCAACAGCTGCGACAGTCCGATGCCCAGCAGCCCGGTGGTTGCGTTGCCCAGCAGCGTCCGGCGGGGCAGGGCGGCGAGCGATCGATTGAGCATGGGGGCACTTCTTCAGGTGAGGGTCACGACAGCGGGCGGGCGTCAGTCGAGATGGAGCAGTTCATTGGAATTGAGCACCGCCCGGCAGAGGGCCCGCAGGCCATGTTCGGCAACAAAGGCGGTGAGCCGCTGGCGCTCCGCCTCGGTCGGTGGCCGCTGATACGCGAGCTGCACCAGCCGGGCAACCCGCGCAGCCGGGGCGGGGCCCGCCTCGGCCTCAACCCGCGCGGCGACCGCTTCGGCCATGTCGAGGGTAAAGCTGTGATTGAGGAGCGTCAGGGCCTGAAGCGGCGTGGTCGTGCTGGCCCGCCGCGGCTCCGACAGGGTGCAGTCGGCCTGGTCGAACTCGGTCATCAGATCGACGACCGAGGCCCGGGCATTCTGGTGGTAGACCGCCCGCCGATAGGTTTCCGGGCCGTGATCATCCAGCGGCGTGTAGCTGCAGACGTTGTCCTGCTCGAACGCGTAGAGCCGGAACCCGGGCCCTCCCATCGTGGTGTCAAGCACGCCGGCAACCGCCAGCAGGGTGTCGCGAAGCTCTTCGGCCGCGAGCCGCCGGGGCGGAAACCGCCAAAGCAGCCGGGCATCGCCGTCGACTGCCGCCGGCTCCCGCCGCCACGCGCTGCTTTGCCGGTAGGCCTGGGAGGTCATGATCAGCCGGTGCAGGGGCTTGAGCCGCCAGCCGCCCGCGACCAACCGGCCGGCGAGCCAGTCGAGCAGCTGCGGGTGCGACGGGGCCGAGCCCATGACGCCGAAGTCGTTGGGGGTGGCGACGATGCCGCGGCCGAAGTGGTAGTGCCAGACCCGGTTGGCCAGCACCCGCGGGGTGAGGGGGTTGTCTGTCGCGACAATCCACTCGGCGAGTGCCCGCCGCCGGGTCGCCTCCGGCGTGTCGGCCGAAAGCTCAAAGGGCTCGGCGACCTCCTCCAGGAATGAGAGGCTTGCAGCGGCCACTTCGTCTCCACGCTTCTGCGGGTTGCCCCCGAGGAAGATGTGGAAGGGGCCGGTTGCATCTTTGGCGCTGCGGCTGCCGATCCAGGCCTGGGGCAGGCTTGGCACTTTGGCGATGGCGGCTCCCACCTCCCGGAGTTCGCTGCTGAGTTCGGCGCGGCGGGCGGCTTCCGCCGGCGTCGTGGCGACCGCCAGCAGCCGGTGTTCAAGCTGGCTGAGCGGCTGCTGGCGGCCCGCCGGCGGTCGGGCTCCCGGAAGCGGCCGCGATCGCGGTCGGCGGTCGCGGCCGCTGGCGACTTCGGTCCAGCGCTGGCCGTCATCGGAGACTTCGATGCGGTACTCGGCAACGAAGCCAAACAGGTTGTGGTCGGGTGTCTTTTCTCCGCGGGCGCTTGAAAAGACGACCCGGTCGATCTCGGTCGGCTCGGCCAGTTCAATCGTTACCTCATTGTTGCCGATCAGCCGGGCACCAAACCTGCCGTCGTTGACCAGTTGCGGCCCGTAAAACTCCGATCCCCGCGAGGGGCCGCTGGCAACCGCGCCGGCGGAAGCGAGAGCCACATTCCGCCGGTTGGGGCCGGGTGTGTAAATCTCGAATTCATCGATCTTGAAGCCCCGGCTTTCGAGGTTGATGTCGCCGGCTTCGCAGACCAGCCGGACGAACCGGGCGGTCACCGTCGGGAACCGCTCTTCGGTACCCGTCCGGTCGACCGGAGGCCGCGGCCAGTCGGCCTCATAATCCGCCAGGCGCTCCCTGGCACGGCTGAGAATTGTCTCCCGCTGTTCGGAAAGCGTCTGCGTCAGCTGCTGCTTCCGTTGCTCAAGCGGTCGCAGTGCGGCGGCCCGGGCCTGCTTCTGCTCGGGGGTCGCCCAGACCGCCCGGCCGTGCCGGATGCCGGCAAAGGTGGCGTAGAGCCGGTAGTAGTCGGCCTGCTTGATCGGGTCGAACTTGTGATTGTGGCAGCGGGCACAGCCGACGGTCATCCCCAGAAAGGCTTCGCCCGTCGCCCGGATGATTTCATCGAGGGTGTTGGCCCTGATCTGGGCCGCCTGGGCCGGATCCTGGTTGCCAACGTCGTCGTAGGGGCCGCTGACGAGAAAGGCACTGCCGATCATCACGTCGGGGTCGCCGGCTCCGACCACATCGCCGGCGAGGTGCTCGCAGATGAACCGATCGAACGGCTTGTCGGCGTTGAAGGAATCGATCACCCAGTCGCGAAACGGCCAGAGGTCGTTAATCAGGAAGTTCCGCTCGTAGCCGTTGCTCTCCCCGAAGCGGACGACATCGAGCCAGTGCCGCCCCCAGCGTTCGCCATAACGGGGCGAGGCGAGCAGCCGATCGATAAGGTGCTCGTAGGCCATCGGGTCGGAATCCGCGAGGAACGCCGCGACCTCCTCCGGCGTCGGCGGCAGACCAGTCAGGTCGTAGGTGGCCCGCCGAATCAGGCTGCGGCGGTCGGCCGGCGGGTTGGGCGTGAGGCCCTTGTTCGCGAGCGTTGCGGCGAGGAACCGATCGATGGGGTGCGTCTGCCAGGCGGTCGGCAGCAGCTCAGGCTCTGGCGGTTCGACCGCGGCCAACGGCTGCAGCGACCACCACGAGCGATCACCCTGCGACTGTTCCTCGAGCGTCACTCCCTCAGGCCAGACCGCACCGGCGGCGATCCAGTCGCGGATCAGAGCCACTTCGGCAGCCGTGAGCGGGGCTCCCTCCTGCGGCATCTCGGGCGGGTCGCCCTCGCTGCCGGCGACCAGATCGAGCAGATAGCTGCCTTCGGGATCGCCCGGCAGCACATAGTCGCGGGCAAAGATGTCAGCCCGGGTGGCGAGGGAGATTTCGCCCTGAAGATTGTTGGGCGAGTGGCAGCGGAGGCAGTGGGTCTCAAGCAGCGGACCGATATCCCGGGCGAAGTCGATCCCTTCGCTGGCTGCGGCCGGCAGCCCGCAGAGTGCCGCGGCGACCAGCATCGTCGCTCCCACGACTCCCGCCGGCGTCGCCGGTTTCGGTCGGAGAACGGTTCCGGCCTGTTGCCGTCGTCGCCGCTGTTGAGCGAGGTCGCAGGTTTGCATGAGGTCACCCTCGCAGGTCGTTGGAGACACTTCGCAACGCCGAGGCTTGGCAGGACGCCGCGCACGACGCCGGATCGATTCCGTCGTCCCGAAAGCACTTGCTTTTATAACGGTAGCCCGCCTTTCACCGGTTGTCGCCAGCGGGAGGCTACAGTTTTTTTACGTTTTTTCTTGGCGGCGGCGAACGCGACCCTGCCGGCGGGTTTTGCAGCCGGCGTTGGAAGCACAGTAAACTCTTGGAGGGTAAGGGTGTCCCAACGGCGAAAGCACCCACGATTCATTCGCAATTCACCCCCTCAAGTCCCTCAAGGCGACGCAGATGACACCCGAGACTCCGATCCCCCGTTCCACCAGACGTTCGTTCATTGGCACCGGGTCGACCGCGGCCGTTGCCGCACCCGCCCTCGGGAGCCTGCTGACCGGGACGGCCGCGGCCAACGCCCATGCCGCCGGCGGTGATTCACTTCAGGTTGCCCTGATTGGCTGTGGCGGCCGCGGGGGTGGGGCGGCAGCCAATGCGCTCGCGGTCGTCGAGTCGCCGTTGAAACTCGTGGCACTTGCTGACGTGGTGCAGGGGCGGGCCGAGATCGTCAGGCGAAACCTCGGGGCCAAGCATCCCGACCGGGTCGATGTGCCCGACGAGCGAATGTTTATCGGTTTCGAAGCCTACAAAGATGCGATCGATGCACTCCGGCCCGGTGACATCGCCATCTTCGCGACGCCGCCCGCCTTCCGAGCGCCGCACTTTGAATATGCAATCAACAGGGGACTTCATGTTTTCATGGAGAAGCCGGTCGCGGTCGACGGCGCGAGTGCCCGGAGGATCATCGACCTTGCAGCCCAGGCCGATGAAAAAAGGCTCAAGGTTGGCGTCGGCCTGATGTGCCGCCACTGTCCGCGGCGACGGGAACTCTTCGACCGGCTGCAGGCGGGCGAGGCCGGCGATCTGATCGCTTTCCGGGCCTACCGCGAGCACAACCCCGTCCACAATCTCGATCTCTTCCCCGGGGTCCCCAAGGACTCCACCGAACTGCTCTGGCAGGTCAAGCGGTTCCACAACTTCCTCTGGGCCAGTGGTGGAATCTTCA
>CAZIQV010000154.1:0-2416 GCA_964541275.1 uncultured Chitinophagaceae bacterium
CGGGCGGAGGCCCGCAAAGGAAAAGCCGACACGATGTCGGCGTTTTCCGTGAAGCAGCCGCCGCCAATGAGCACCAGCGGGCGGAGGCCCGCCAAGGAAAAGCCGACACGATGTCGGCGTTTTCCGTGAAGCTAGTAGTCGTACCACATGCCGATGCCGGCTCGATTCTGGTTGATCTGCCCTTGGCTGGCGACAAAGGGGTTTTGGTTGTCTCTGAAGAATTCGTACTGCGGGTCGGATCCGTACAGATATTCAAAGCCGATCCGGAACAGCCGCTCGCTCCGCCGGCCCCGCCAGGCCCAGCCGACCTGAACACAGACGTTGCCGCCCCAGTCGAGCTCCTGCCGCGACATCCCGTTGACCGCGAGAAATGGCGCCCCGCGAATGCCGGTCGGTCGGGCCTGGATCAGTTCCGTGCCGTACTGGAACTCCCAAGGCTCCGAGCCACCCGAATTGAAGAACGAATAGCCGACCTCGCCGTAGAGCCTCAGCCAGTCGTAGAGGTAGTACGAGTTTCCCCAGACGATGACATCGCGAACGTAGTTGATCCGCTCGTACCAGGGATACTTGATCATGAATTCATCGCCGAGGTGGGCGCTGTTGTGATAGTAGGCCAGCTTGGTCTGCCAGCGGCCGACACCGTAGACGACCGGAATCCCGAAGCGGTAGTCGGCCGACCGCAGATCGCGATCATCCTCCGGATCGAGCCGTACGAAGGCCGCTCCCTCGAGTTGGACTTCGAAGCCCTGGGGATGCAGCACCGGGTCCGAGCCGTACCGCACGATCGAAACGCGACCGCCGAGGGTTGAATCCCAGAGCCAGCCATTCTCCTCGTTCGGGTTGATGACCGACGGCTCGGTATCGTCGTACCAAACGGTGGCAAATCTCGGCTCCTTCGGTCCGGCGAGATAACTCGTGTAGATCAGGTTGTTGGGCATCAACTGCCAGAACCAAGGCTGGGGAGCCCAGAGGTCGTCAAAGCAGTCGGGAAAGCCGCCGGTCGGTGGATAAAAATCGCAGGCGGCAGGCAGCGGTTCGTACGGCATGTCAAGGACGACCGGCCCCCCGGGTCCCGTCGGTGGCAGCAGTTGAACCTCTTGTGAAACGGTCGGCAGCACCGAGACCGATTCGTACTCGCCGCCGATCAGGCCGCCGAGTTGCCCCACCGGCGAGTCGACCAGCGTGACGACCTCCCCGCCGTCGCCCCAGACCGGATTCCAGTCCAACGCGGCAGCCAGCGTTGTGGGAGCGGCACCCGCCGCCGGTTCGAGTCCGTGGGCCGCCACCGCGGCGGAAAGCAAGGGGATCGCCGCGGCGAGCAGCCAACGTAGGCGGTCGGCTGCTGAGGTTCCACCATTCCGGCGAAGCGAGGACCCGCTGACGCTCCCGGTCCCGGCTCTGAGCCTGAATCCGATCACCGTTCGACTGGAGTGATGCATGGGTGGTAGACGTCCTCGAGCGGCCGTTGGCCGCACCGAAGGGGGCGGCCTCTGACAACACGGCCGCTGGGCAGCCGACTGTAGTGGTTTTGTCGACCGCAGCCAGCACCGGTTTTCCGCAGATCCCGCGGCGAGGTTTGAACCTGCCCGCCCTGCCCAGCTTGACCGCCTGCCTCCACCTTCCCGGAGCCGCGTCGCCGCAGTAGACCCGATCTTTTGCTGGCGGCCAGGCGGCAGGTTTTCCGGGGAAATGGCACCATCCGTGGAACGGTCCAGCGGGGTTCTGAGCCCGCGAAGGCGGGTGGCCGACAGTCCATCCCTCAAGGGGGCCGACACGACAAACCGGCGCCGCTGATCGAGATTACCGGTCGCCGCGTGAGAGCTGCGACAGACTTGTTGCAGACTCTGCTAAACTTAGAGACTTGGGCAATGTGTGAATGTCGGCAGGAGCGGGACCGATGGAGAATGGTCAGAGTGGGCAAACTGAAGCCGCGGCGATCGGTGGCGTTCTCGGCCGCGTCCCCAGCGGCCTGTTCATCGTCACCTGGCGAGACGCCGACGCTGATCGCATCATGCTGACGAGTTGGCTGATGCAGGCCGGTTTTTCGCCTCCCGCGATCTCGATTGCCGTCGGCCGGGACCGGCAGTTCCTGAAAGCCGCTGCGGCTCCCGGTTTTCAATTCGTTGTCAACCTCCTTGCCGACAGCCAACGAAGCCTGCTCGGCCGGTTCGGGAAGCCGACCCCGGAAGGACAGGATCCCTTCGCCGGCCTGGCAATCAGCCGTTCACCCTGCGGGGCGGCGGTGCTTCCCGATACGGTCGGCTGGCTTGAGTGCGCTTCCCGCCCGCCGGAGCAGCCGGCAGCGGCGACGGCGGCCGGCGATCACGCAATTGTCGTCAGTGACATTACGGTTGCGGGAAACGGTCCCGCCGACACGCCGCTGGTGCATCTGCGAAAAAGCGGCTTACACTACTAA
>CAZIQV010000154.1:2516-5474 GCA_964541275.1 uncultured Chitinophagaceae bacterium
GACGATCCTTTCTGGGACGCCTGCAATGCGGGCCTGCTGGAGGGAGCCGAGCGGTCTCGTCTCGCCGAGCAGGGCTTGACCGTGGTCATGGAGAAGAACAACGGCACGGCTCAGGGCCAGATCGAAAAACTGCGGCAACTCGGCAGCCAGTCCGACATTGCCGGGGTGGCGATCTCGGTGATCCAGGCCGAAAACATCGCCATCGTCGAGGAGATGAAACGGCTGGCGGCCAAGGGCGTTGCGGTGATCACGGTCGACGGCGACGTCAATCGTGAGCTCTTTCCCGATGCCCGCCCGTTTTATATCGGCACCGACAACATCGTCGGCGGCCGGCTGCTGGGGACCGCCGGCAAACTCGTGCTTGAAAGCCGGGGAGTCACGGATGGGGGCTATGTGCAGTTTGCCGGCTTTACCGACAACGACAACGCCCGGGCACGGATGAATGGGTTTCAAGAGGCGGTCGGCGCGGGATATCGCGAACTTGACCGGATGGCCGATTCGATGGACCTCTCGAAAGCCCGCGACAATGTGCGGGCCGCGCTGGCGAATCACCCGGAACTCAAGGCCCTTGTCGGTATCTGGGCCTACAACGCTCCGGCGATCGCCGAGGTCGTCACCGAGCGGGGCGTCCGCGACCAGGTGACAATCGTCACCTTCGACGCCCAGGCGGCCGCCCTCGACCACATGGCGGGCGGTCGGATCGACTGCATGGTGGTGCAAAACCCCTTTGACATGGGCATCCAGACCGTCCGGCTGCTGTTGGCGATGCACACCGACGATGCGGCAACTGTCGCGGAGATGTTTCCCACCCAGGACCAGCCCGGCGGTGACATCTACACCACCGGACTGCGGCTGATCGTTCCCGACGCCTGGCTGACCGCTGAGGAGGCTCCGATCAAGCCGGCCGATCTGGAGAGGGCTGAGGCCGGAGGCACAATCGAGGTGCTCGGCCTGTCGGCGTTTCGCGAGTGGCTTGGAAAGTACGGCCTCTCCAGTTCCTGATTCACCGACAATCGGCAGCCGCACCCCCCGGAGCCCCGCGGATGGCCGGAGCGACAATTTCCCGAGCCCTTCGCTGGCTGCGGCAGAGCGAGTGGTCGCTGCTGCTGGCCATCGCCGCGGCTGTGGTGATCACGATGGTGGTCGATTCAAACCACAGCTATTACGAGCGGCCGCTGGAAAGCCTGCGAGATATCGCGCGGAACACCGCGATGCTCGGCATCTTCGCCCTCGGGGCGGCGGTGGTGATCATCGCCGGCGGCATCGATCTTTCGAGCGGCTCGATGATCGCCCTTTCCGGCACCGTTTGTGCGACAACAATGCTCGCCCTGGCCCCCGCCGAGATGCTCGCCTTCAAGCCGGTCGGCCCGGTGGTGGTGGCAGTCGCCTGCGGCGCCAGCCTGCTGGTTGGATTCCTCGTCGGCACGCTGCATGCCTGGCTGATCACGGTCATCAGGCTGCCGCCATTCGTTGCCACCCTGGCCACGCTCGTCGGCCTGCGGAGTTTCGCCCGGGCTCTCTGTGAAAGCAGCACCGCTGCCCTGACGCCCACCAAAAGTGCCCTGATCAACGTCGCCGACCCGGTCTTCAAAACGGTGCGGGACAACGTCTCAATCCCGGTGACCGTGTTCCTCGTGCTGGCGGCGGCCACCTGGCTGCTGCTGTCGCGGACCGTGCTCGGCCGGCATTTGCAGGCTCTCGGCGGCAACGAGCAGGCGGCGCGGCTTGCCGGCATCCGCACGGCGAACGTCAAGTGGTTCGCCTACTGCTTCGGCGCAATGACCGCCGCGTTGGCAGGGCTGTTTTACGTTGCCAATGAATCGGTCGCCGCGCCGGTGAACCAGGGCCGGGGCCACGAACTCAACGCGATCGCCGCCGCGGTCGTCGGCGGCTGCTCACTGTCGGGGGGCGTCGGCACCGTCCCCGGCACCGTGCTCGGAGCGGTCTTCCTCCGGGTGGTGATCGACGCGGTCTCAAAGATCATCAAGACCGGGGCCGACGTCTACGAGGGACTGATTGTCGGGATCGTGGTCGTCCTTGCCGTCACCTTCGCCCAGGCCGGCGGCGGGCCGCGGCACGACCGGCGGCTGCTGCCGGGAGCGCTGGGCCTGTGCACCATTCCGATTCTGGCAGTCCTCGCCGGCAGCCTCACCGCCATGACCTCAGGCGGCCCCGCCGGCATCGGGACCGGGCTGACGGCGGGCCTGCTGCTGGTCTGCCTGCGGATCTGGGAATGTCGCGGACGGCAACGCGAGGTGCAGTGATGGACGGCAACAACCGAATCGCCGTCGCCATGCGGGGCATCACCAAGCGGTTCCCCGGCGTGCTCGCCCTCGACAGCGTCACCCTTGAGGTGGCCCGCGGCGAACTGCACGCAATCTGCGGCGAAAACGGCGCCGGCAAAAGCACGCTGATGAAGATTCTTTCGGGCGTCTATCAGCCGGACGCGGGGCGACTTGAGGTTGATGGACAGCCGGCAGACTTCACCGGCACCCGCGACGCCGAGGCGGCCGGCATCGCCATCATCCACCAGGAACTGGCCCTCGTCGAAGACCTTTCGGTGGCGGCGAACATTCTTCTCGGCCGCGAGCCCCGCACCCCGCTGGGGCTGCTGGACCAGGCCGCCTGCGACCGCACTGCCGCAGAGTTGCTCGCCGGGCTCGAAGCGGCGATCGACCCGCGCACCCGGACCGGCAGCCTGCGGGTGGGCGATCAGCAGCTGGTCGAAATTGCCAAGGCCCTCTCGCTCGACGCGTCGGTCATCGTGATGGACGAGCCGACCAGCGCCCTGACCGAGGCAGAGTCGGCCCGGCTCGAGCGGACGATCGCCCGGCTCCGCGAACAGGGCCGAACCATCCTTTACATCTCGCACAAGATGGACGAAGTCTTCCGGCTGGCCGACCGGATCACGGTGCTGCGGGACGGCCGGCATGTCTGCTCGGTCGATCGCCGCGACAC
>CAZIQV010000155.1:0-5461 GCA_964541275.1 uncultured Chitinophagaceae bacterium
CGGGGTCTTCCGTTTCGGCCTGATTGCCGCGGAAGTTCAGCTTGAGGAAGACCGGGACTTTTTTCACCGCCTTCGGCAGATAGAGCAGCACATTGGTGGTCGGGGCATCAGCAGCTGTTCCCAGCCGCAGCCTTGCCTGCAGCCGCAGGCCCTTCGTGCTGCCCAGATCGACCTCGGCTCGCTCGACCTCGCCCACCACAGCCACCGGCACCGCCGGCAGCCGGCGGCCATAGACGAAGTTTTCAAGCATTTCGAACTGGTGCGGTCGAGAAGTCTCCTCCCACTCCGCTTTCGAGCCGGCCGGAACCTCATCGGGGCCGGCGAGCACGTCGGGCAGCACGAATGAACCGGCGAGCGACTCGTCATAGTTGGTTTCTGGCGGTGCCGAATTTACGAACGCCCAAGGCAGCACAGCCATGACAAGCACCAGCGCCGGCAGCAGCCCGGCGGGGACAGCGGGATGGGAGGGCATGGAAAGGTCCTGATTGGGAGAAACGGCCGACCGACAGCGGTCGATCGTACCCGACGTCGCCGCCCGCTGCAGGGTCTCAGGCCTGCCGCCAGCGATAGGCCGCCTGCGAGGCTTCAGCGAAGAACCACCGCTCGGCCTCCGGGCCGTGCTCGGCGACGAGCGGGCGGATGACCGCCAGTACATCGGCATAGCTGCCGGCCCGCAGTGAGACCGGCCAGTTGCTGCCGAACAGCAGCCGCTCTTGCCCGAATGCTTTCCAGACCTGCTCAAACCAGGGACGATAGAACTCGGGATCGGTCGGTGGCTCGGGCCGCTCGCCGCCGGCCGCTGGCCGGGGCTGGGAGAAAAAGGCCGACTCAATCAGGGCCGAAACCTTCAGAAAAATAGTCGGCCGGGCCGCCGCCGCATCAACCTGTTTGGCCCAATCGGCGGCGGGGCCGGTGCCGGTGATCCGGCCGCCACCCAGGTGATCGACCACGATCCGCAACGCGGGAAGAGTCTCGGCTGCCTTGGTGGCGGCGGTGAAGGACGGTCCGTGGTTGACGTCGAGGGCCAGGCCCCGTTCGGCTAAACGGCCGAGGTCCTGCCGGTAGCCCGGCTGTTCGAGGCCCGCCAGCAGTTTGCCGCCGTTGACGCGGATGCCGCGAAACAGCGGGTTGGCGGCGAACCGCTCGAGCAGCCCGGCAAACGCAGCGGTGCCAACCGGCAGGTTGCCAACCACGCCGACGATGCCCTGCATGCCAGGCAGGTTTTTCTGATCGGCCGCCAGATCGAGCAGCCACTGGTTGTCCTCCGGCCAGGGGCTGGCCTCGACCACCACCGTGCCGGTGACGCCCAGCGGCTGCACCAGCCGCTGCCACTCCTCGGGCAGCACCGGCCGGTAGAGCAGCTGGTCTGTTTTCGACGGAAAGGGCACACCCTCTGGCCGACGGGGGTCGTAGAAATGCGTGTGGGTGTCGATTACCGGCGGCGGGACCGCGGCGGCACTTGCTCCCGGCTCGGTCAACGCCACCGCGGCGGCGGCGGCCGTGCGGGTCAACAATGCCCGGCGGCAAAGGGTCTGCTTCACAGTCTCACCTCTTTGGTTTCCCAGCAGCAATCCGCCGCACTGTACCGCACGAGTGGCTCGTCCGACACGGCCTGGTCGGCGGTCTGTTGCCTGTCGCGGTTGGGCACCACCCCGGTCGTGTCAGGGTTCGCCGGCCTCCCGCGGGAACGCCTTCCGGGAACGGCTGCGGGCATCCGGCAGTTATCTCATTCCAGCGGCCCGCCGCAGGTGAAGACCGACCGCTAAAAAAATGCCGCCGCTGGAAAGGAGATTGATGCCGACGAAGATGCCCAGCAGGACACCGGCCGCGGCCGGGCTGCTCGTCAGCAGGATGCCGCCGAGAATCCCGGTGATCACGCCATCAACCAGCAGCCAGCCCCAAGGGAAGCCGTCGCGAATCGTGAAGGCTGCGGCAAGTTTGGCGGCCGCTTCAAAGGCCAGCAGCAGCCCGAGAAAGATCACCAGGGCCTCCACGCCCGCTTTTGGCAACGCCAGCATGCCCGCGCCCGCCAGCGTCGACAGGCCTCCGCAAAGCAGCGTCACCCAGAAGCCCCTCCAGGTGTAGGTGCCGACTGCCATCGCCAATTGCGCGATGCCGGCGGCCAGAAGCGTGACGCCGCAAAACACCGCAATCACGGTGGCCGCCACCCAGGGGGCGGCCAGGGACAGCCCGCCGAGGACGGCGAAGATGCCGGCGAGCACGAAGCACCAACTGGCGACACGGGCGAAGGGATCAGCAGAGCTTGACATGGTTCGTGGCCGTCGGGCTTTGAAGCTGGGGAGAGAGACCGCCACCCGTTGCTCAAGCGGCGATCCGAAAACAACCCTGACCAGTCCTCGGTGGCGATGTTGACGGCAGGGTGGCCGAATTCGGGCGTTGCCCGCAAACCGGGCCAGCGGGCCGGGCGACCGATTTTCCCGCCGTCTTGCCGGAAACGATCACGGGGCGACATCGGCACTCGTGCCGCCGATATTGTTACCGGGTCGGGCCTTCGGGGAAAGCCTTGCCGGAGGGTCGCATTGCCGTCGGTCGGGGGTGGTGCTAGGGTCGTTGATGATGGAATCCGCCGCCGACCGGACTGCCGTGCCGATCCGCCCGCCCTCTGCGGATCCGCAGCCGCCGCAGTCCGACAGCGACTCGGCGGCAACCGTGCTCAGCGGGGCGGCGGCAGCCCCACCGCCAACGTCAATCAGCGAGATCGGCAGCCTGCTGCGGGGCCGTCAACTCGGTGACTACCGACTGGACGAGTTTGTCGGCGGTGGCGGCATGGGCGCCGTCTTCAAGGCCCTCGACACCACGCTCGATCGCACCGTGGCAGTCAAGGTGCTCGCCGGGCAGCAGTCAGCTGACGAGGAGATGCTGCGGCGGTTCCGCAACGAGGCCCAGTCGGCGGCCCGTCTCAACCATGAGAACATCGGCCTGGTTCATGCCGTCGGTGTGCACGACGACTGGCATTTCATTGTCTTTGAATACATCGAGGGCACCAACCTCCGCGATCTCGTGCGGCAGCAGGGGCCCCTCAGCGTCGCGACGACCGTCGATCTCGCCCTGCAGATCACCGCCGCCCTCGACCATGCGCACCGCCGCAACGTCACCCATCGCGACATCAAACCTTCGAACATCATCATCACCCCCGCTGGCCGGGCCAAACTCGTCGATATGGGGCTCGCACGGCTGCAGCAGGTCGCCGGCGAACAAGACCTGACCGTCAGCGGCATGACCCTCGGCACCTTCGATTACATCTCTCCCGAGCAGGCCCGCGACGCCCGGGCCGCCGACATTCGCAGCGACCTTTATTCGCTTGGCTGCACGATGTTTTTCATGCTCATCGGCCGGGCCCCGTTCGCCGAAGGGACGATGGTGCAAAAGCTGCTCCAGCACCAGCAGGAGCCTCCGCCAGCCGTTGAGTCGCTGCGGACCGACATCCCGCGGCGGCTGGCTGGGGTGATCCGGCGGCTGATGGCGAAGCAGCCCGAGGACCGCTTTGAGCAGCCCCTTCAGCTCGAGGCCGAACTGGTGGCGATTGCCGATGACGAGGGCATCGACCTGACCGTCAGCCGGCCGCCGGTCGAGGCTGAGCGGGCGTCTCGCCGGCCTGCCGCGGCGGTGCTTTGGCCGTGGGCGGTCGCCGCCCTCTGCCTGAGCGGTATCGTTGCCGTTCTGGCCGCGACTGCGAGCCGGCCTGAGCCGCCGCCGGATGACGCTGACGGCCCGGTCCTGATGCTGAGCCGTCCCGAGGCGTCGAAACGGGTGGTGAGCGAGCCCGCTCGGGAAGGTGATTTTGCCGATCTTGAGGCGGCCGTCGCCGCTGCCGTCGACGGAGACGTTATCGCGCTTGCGGCCGACCGCGAGCATCTTGTCGGCCCGACGGCCCTCCGCGGCCGCCGGCTGACGCTCCGTGCTGCGGGTGGCCGGCGGCCGCTGCTGCGAATTGCAAACAGCCTGTTTCCCGCTAGCGCCGAGCCGCAGGCAGCCTGGCAGATTGTCGCCGCGGAGTTGACGATTGAAGGCATCGACATCCGCATCGACGACAGGCAGGACCCGACCGCTGGCCCCCGGTCGTGCTTTCGACTCGAGGACGGGGGCAGGCTTGTCTGCCGCGATGTCGGCTTTGCCACCTCCGGGGTCGCCGCGGCCCCCGCCGCCGTCGCTCGAGACGGGACCGACTCTATCCTGACGGTGGCGGGGCAGTCTGCCCGGACGATCGAGCCTGAACAGGCCGCTGTCGAGGGCGTTGCGGCCGTCGCTGAGCAGCCGCCGGTGGCAACCGTTGAAATGGTCGACGTGGCTGTCAACGGTGCGGTCACATGGTGTCGGGTCGAGGGGGATGCGGGCCTTGAGGTCCGCTGGCGGGGCGGGGGCGTCACGACAACCAGCCGGTTTCTCGATGTGACCGGCAATGCCAGCTCATCAGCCGCGGGTGCTGCGGTCAGCCTTGACCTCGCAGGGGCGACCTTCGCCTGCCAGGAAGGTTTTGCCCGCCTGGCCGACAGTCCGATGCAGGCCCGGGTGGCTCGGCTGGTCGCGGCGGTCGACCGCTGCCGCTTTCTGCTGCCTGACCCCGCCGCGCTGATAGAGCAGGTGGGCGTCGCCGAGCCCGAGGCTTACCAGACGGCGATCGTCTGGCGGGACCGGCTCGGCCGGTACGAGGGGAGCCGGATTTTCCGTCGGATTGACGGGGCGGGTGACCCCGTGGAGATCGATTTTGCGGCGGCTCCCCGGCCGCTTGTCCACCAGCCGTTCTTCGACGGCTGGCCGGCAGAGCCTTCGCAACCGGAATGACCGGGTCTCGCCCGAACAGAATTTTCAGGAAACTCCCGCAACCGTCGCTGCCCTGGGCAGAAAAGCGGGCTCCTGAACCGCCGCGCTGGGCTCGAAAACAGCTTTTGGCCCGGGTATTACTGGCGGGCGGCCCCAAAAAACACGTTGTCAGGGCCCCTGGATTGGACTTCGTGGCCCCGCCCGGGATGTCATCCCCGGAGGTTTTGCGACATCACTTCTCGGTCGGGATTCCTTGACACGTTTTTCGTGGAAAGCACAATCTCGGCAGCCGGTGACTGATGGGTTGCGTGGGCCTCGCCTGGCGGCGTTTTCCTTCCTCTCGGCACCGTTGATCAACAGTCCGCCCGAGTTTCGCAGGAGTATTCAGGAATGAGCATCAGCAAGCACCTTTCTGCCGCCGCACTCGTGATGGCCTTCGGGTTTGTCGCGTTGACTGCCCGGCCCGCCTTCGCGGTGAAACAGTTCTACGACCAATTCAAGGAGGTCTACGTCAACGACGGCAACCTCGACCAGAGCGCGGTCGCCAAGGCGAAGTGCAACATCTGCCATGTGAAGGGCGAGAAGAAAAAGGTGAAGAACGAATACGGCAAGCTGCTCGACGACTTGCTCGACCGCAAGAAGGACGCCCGCAATCCGGAGAAGATTCGCGAGGCCCTCG
>CAZIQV010000156.1:0-5460 GCA_964541275.1 uncultured Chitinophagaceae bacterium
GGCTCACCGCCGGCCGGTGGATAGGGGAGATAGTCGACGCAGCTGAGTGGATCTGGAGCTGTTCCCGAGGCGGCCGCTTTCCAGATTCGGGCGGGCCCGGTGTCGCGCAGGAACTCGGAATCGAGCGCGGCGGCAAAATCGCTGCCTTTCGTCACGCTGTAGGCCACCATCCCGGTCGCGGTGTCGACGACGAGAATATCCTCGAGTGCAAGCCGGGCCTTGAGTCGCCGGAGCATCGGGTGGAGGAGCCGATGGCTTGCCGAGTAGTCCGAGCCGTCCTCGGCGTCGTCGAGTGCCTCTCTGCCGGAGGCATCAGCCGGGTTGTTGCGAACGTAAAGCTCCTGCAGCAACAGACCCGCGTTCTGGTAGGTCTCGTCGATCGCTGCCGGTTGCGTTGCGTTGCCGGTGGGTGACGGGATATCGTCTTCGCGATAACTGCGGTAAAAGCGGGTGAGCTCCCGACCGATGGCTGCCGCCCGCTCCGGCTCAACGGCCAACTCGGCGGAGGCGGCGACCAACGCTGCGGCTCCGGTTTGGACCGAGGCGTCTGCCGCTGCGGTTCGCAATTCCGCCGCCAGGTTCTCGTAATGCCGCTGGATGGCGTTGCCGGTCAGGTTTGAGGCGACTCCGACACGGTTGAAGATCTCCCGGCGGAGGGCTGCCTCGGCTGACCGGTACATCGCCACCCCGAGCACGCCAAGCGGCACAAGCGACATGACGATCAGTGCCGCCAGCACCAGGCTTCTTGCCGAACTTGTCCTCACCAGTTGCATCGTGTCGCCCTCAGCCCGCTCCGCCAACTGGTGATCGGGCCTGCCGAGGCGGCCGATCGACCCGTCTGCGGACGCTACCCGCTGCATCGGCTATACCTTCGGCCCTGCCGCGACGCAAGCGACGCACCAACGGGGCGGTCCGGCCACGCCGCCGGCCGTTGGTCGACCGCATCGACCGGCGGCAGCGGGCGGTCAGAGCCGCGCCGGATTGACGGGGCTGCTGGGCGGCAGGCCGGTTGCCGCCTGCTCAAGCCGGAGGCGGAGGCGTCTGCGGGCCGCTTCAGCTTCCGCCGCGGGGTCATCGGCGAGGTTGTGAAACTCGCCGGGATCGGTGGGGTGATGGTAGAGTTCCCGCCCCGACTGCCCCGCATTCCATTCGGTGTAGCGCCAGGTGGCGGTGCGGATGCTGCGGCCCATCACCGGCTCCGGCAGGCGGCTGTCGGCCGGCCTGAGCACCTGGGAGATGGCACCGCCCCGCCAGGCAGCCGCCGGCAGCGAGGGCTCGTCGAGGAGCGGCACCAGGCTGCGGCCGGCCGGCCGGACCGGCTCGGGAAGAGAAAGGCCGCAGAGCTCCGCCAGGGTCGGGTAGATGTCGATAAATTCGACCACCCGGCGGCACACCGTCCCATTTCCCGTCTTGCCGGGCGCGACGATGATCAGCGGTGCCCGGGTGCTTTCTTCGAACAGGGTCCGCTTCTGCCAGATCCCGCCATGCTCGCCGAGGTGATAGCCGTGATCACTCCAGAGCACCACGATGGTGCGGTCGGCGAGTTGTTGTCGTTGGAGCGCAGCGAGCAGCCGGCCGATCTGGGCATCGACGAAGGCGACGCTGGCGTAATAGGCCCGCTTGGCTTGCAGGCAGGTGGCGACCGGCAGGCCGTAGTGCGGCACCGGGTTGTTGTGGGCGAAGGCTGCCACCGGGATGTCGTCGCGATCATCCTCCGGTGCCGGCGGGATCGTGATTGTCTCGAGGGGGTGGGCGTCAAAATACCGCCGCGGGGCGACGTAGGGCGTGTGGGGCCGGAAGAAACCGACACCGAGAAAGAAGGGCTGGTCGCGGTGTTCGGCCAGCAGCCGGATCGCCTCGCTGGCGACCATGCCGTCGGTCTGTTCGGTGTCGGCACCGGCGGCTGCCAGCCAGCTGAGGGCCGCGCTGATTTTGCGGTGGGGCTCGGCGTTGAAAATCAGCGGTTCATCGGCGACGTCACGGCCCCGGGGATTGACCACCAGATCCCACGACGGCGGATCGTCGAGACCGTCTGTGCCGATTCCCGCCGGCACGTTGTAGTGATAGAGCTTGCCGACCCGGGCGGTGAACCAGCCGTGATTGCGGAACAACTGCGGCAGTGTGACGACGTCGGGCAGTTCGTCGCGAAAGTGCCGGTCGAGATCGTAGACGCGAATCTGATCTGGCCGGAGACCGGTCAGCAGCGACGCCCGGCTCGGGTTGCACAGCGGCAGCTGACAGTAGGCCCGCTCAAAGAGCACGCCCCGGCTGGCGAGGGCGTCGATGTGGGGTGTCCGGGCGACCGGGTCGCCGTAGCAGCCGAGGCTGCTGGTAAGGTCGTCGACGGCGATGAACAGCACGCTCGGCGGCGGGCCGGCCCCGGACTCGGCACCGCGAGCGTCGCCCGCAACCAGGATCACAAGACCTGCGGCTGCTCCCAGCCACCGTTGCTGGACAACCCGCGGCCGCATCAGTCAGTCGCTCCCTGTTCGGCGGACAGGCTGCTCTGGCAGCCGACCGCTTCGAGCTGCCCGTGCAGACCGACAAGCCGCCGGTAGCGGTCGAAGAGCTGATTGAGCGCGGCCACTTGGGCCGGCTGCTGCGTGAACCGCGTCGGGCTGCCGGCCTGCTGGGCGGCGAGGAAGCCGGCCCAGTCGTCAGCCCGGCCGGCGCGGGTTTCGCGGCGGAACTTCGCGAGCAACGCCGAGCCCCAGGCGGTCCCCTCTGCGCCGCCGGCGAGAATCGTCACCGGGGCGTTGAAGGCATCAGCAATGAGCTGGCCGAGTTGCGGCGTCTTCACCAGGCCGCCGGAAAGCACGATCTCGGTCCGCGGGTATCCCTGCCGGTCAAGTTCCTCGCTGCCGAGCCTGAGGTTGAAGATCGTCGCCAGCAGCATTGCCTTGACCGCATTGCCCGGCGTGGCCGCGGAGTCGTTGAGGCCGATCACCAACGCCGAGCCCCCGCGGGTGACGCCGAGCCCCGGTTCATCATCCATGAACGGCAAAGCGAGCAGGCCGCCGCAGTCATCGGCCGCTGTGAGTACCTGTGGCATGATGGCGGCAAAATCGCCGCCGAACATCGAGACGACCATGTTCATCGCCGTGGTGCCATTCCGCAGCCAGACCATGTTGATCGGTCGGCCGTCGGGGGCACAGAAGTGATCGATCGCCCGAGAGATTCCCGCAAAGGACCGGTCGCCGACCGAGTTGGCGACGACGCTCGTGCCAAAGCTCATCGAGACCTGCCCTGGGGCGGCGATCAGCGAGCCGGCCAGGGCTGCCGGCTGGTCGCCTTCGGCCGGGGCCACCGGCACACCCTGCGGCAGGCCGAGCAGCCCGCCCCCATGGGCATTGAGGGCCCCGCCATCGTCGCCCGCCCGGCGGACGGCCGGCAGCACTTCGGCCAGCCGGGGCAGGGCGGTGCCCGGCAGGCTCGCCGCAGCCGCCGCATTGGCGAGCGTGTCGAACTCGGAGAGCATCCGCTGGTCGAAGTCGAGCGTGTCCTGATCGATCGGGAACATGCCGGAGGCGTCGCCGATGCCGAGAACCCGCCCGCCGGTGAGCCGCTGGGCGATCCAGCCGGCCGGCGTCGTCAGGTGGGCGGTGCGGCGGGCCTGCTCTGGCCGGTTCCGGACGGTCCAGAGCCAGCGGGCAGCCGTCATCCGCTTGGGGCACTTCACGCCGAGCCGTTCGGTCAGTTCATGCCCCTCGGCCTCGTTGCGGCCATCGCACCAGAGCCGGGCCGGGCCGACCGGCTCGCCGCCGGCGTCGGTGAGCACCTCGCCATGCATCTGGCCGGAGATGCCGATCGCCAACACCTCCATCTCCACCTGCAGGGCGGCGAGCTTGCGGCGGAGGTCGGCCATGGCGGTGGTCAGGGCCGCCTCCCAGTCGGCGGGCTGCTGCTCAAAACATTCCGGGCCCAGCCCCGGCAGCATGTCGTAGTTGGCCTCGCCGCTGGAGATGATCTTGAGGTCGGCGTCGGTGAAGATCACCGACAGCCCCTGGGTGCCGACGTCGATGCCGAGGTAGCCCTGGGTTTTCATGGCGGCAGGTCTCGTTCGTGAAAAAAGTGGTGCAAGTGCCCGCGGTCGTCAGGACACCGGCACCGGGGCTGGCAGGCCGGCGAGGACCTGCTTGATCTGCTCGTCGAGCTGCTTTGCCGAGTCAGCGAGCTGGTCTCGCTGTCTGTCGGTAAGCGGCTGCCGCCCCGCACCAAAGTCGAAGCCCCGCAGGCTCGTTGCCATTCGGACGCCCTCCGGAAAGTCACCGGCGGCAAAGACCAGATCGAACAGGGCCAGCACCTGCCGCTGCAGCCGCAGGGCCGCATCGAGTTGGCCGGCCCGCGTCAGGTCGTAGACCGCCCGGGTCAGTTCGGGCAGGAAGCAGCTGGTGGCGTGGGTGCCTCCCTGGCAGCCGGCCAGCAGCATCGGCACGAGGACGGCATCCCAGCCTGTCAAGAACACGAAGTCGGGCCGGAGAGGCCGGACCGCCTCAATCATCCGCATCATGCCGGCCAGATCCCCCGAGGAATCCTTGATGCCGATGATCCGTTCGAATTCGGCCAGCCGGCGGATGGTGGCCAGGTCGATCGGACTGGCGAACATCGGAATGTTGTAGAGGGTGACGTCGATCGGGCTGTTGATTGCGATGTCACGAAAATAGGCAAAGACGCTCTCCGGCGAGAGCTTGTAATAAAACGGCGAGACGATCGCGACGGCTCGGGCACCATAGTCGCGGTAGGCCTCACAGGCGGCCAGCGTTTCGCGGACGTTGGCCTCGGCCGCGCCAGCCAGCACTGGCACCCGGCCGGCAGTCTGCTCGCAGACGATCTCGATGATCCGCCGCCGCTCGTCGGCGGTGAATCGGGTGAATTCCCCGGTCGAGCCGTTGGGATAGAGACCGTGGACGCCCTGTTCGATCAGCCAGTCGACGTAGCGGCGGAGTTCGACCTCGTTGATCTCGCCAGCGGCATCAAGCGGCACCATGTGAGGCGTAAAAATGCCGTGGATCGGCGGGGCGGCAGGAGGCATGGGAACACCCGTTGGGGGTCGGGATGCTTCCTGGCAGCCTCCCGGGGAAATCCTCGTGTAGCTCGCAGTCTAAAGCCCGATCCCGTGGGCATCCATGGGGGACCGTCACCCGCGGTCGGCCGGCGGTGAAGCGGCCGCCGCCGGCCGCACCGGTGCATCCTGTCGGCAATGGTCACCTCGAGCGGGCCGAGGGTTCCACCGTCAACTCGAACGACAGAGCATTTTCCCTCGGCTCGATGGAGGCGGTCAGTTCGGTGTCGGTGTTGTATCGGCGGGGGAGGAACTGGCTGGCCATCGGCTTTCCGTCGGGGCCGATTTCGCCCAGCTGTTTCATCCCGAGAATGCTGACCCGTTTTGCGCCGGCTGCGACCTCGACAGCGAACCTGCCGTCCCGGATCAGCCCGCCGTAGACACCGCCCTGGCCATCC
>CAZIQV010000157.1:0-5420 GCA_964541275.1 uncultured Chitinophagaceae bacterium
TGTCGAAGAGCCGGGGCACCTTCCTGCTGGCCCGCGACTATCTCGACCAGCTCGATCCAGCGGCGCTGCGGTATTACTACGCCGCGAAACTTTCCGGCGGCATCGAGGACCTCGATTTGAACCTCGACGAGTTCGCCACCAAGGTGAATGCCGACCTCGTCGGCAAGGTCGTCAACCTCGCCAGCCGGACCGCCCGCTGGCTGACGGCGACGGGGCTGGCCCCCGACTACCCCGATGACGGCGGGCTGTTCGCCCGGGCCGCCGCCGACGGCGAGGCAATCGCAGCGGCCTACGAAGCCTGTGACTTCGCCCGGGCGATGCGGCTGATCATGCAGGCTGCCGATCGGGCCAATCTCTACGTTGATCAGGAGCAGCCCTGGAAGCTGGCCAAGGAAGGACCGGCCGCCGCCGACCGGCTGCAGCAGGTCGCCTCGGTGGCGATCAACCTGTTCCGCCAACTCGTCGTCTACCTCAGCCCGGTGCTGCCGCAACTGGCCGCAGACGTCGGCAGACTCGTCGGCGGTTCGATCGACCACTGGGACCAATCCCAGACACCCCTGCGGGGCGTTCCCGTCAACCGTTTTCAGCCGCTGCTGCGGCGAATCGAGCCGAGCCAGATCGAAGCGCTGCTGCAGGCTTCCGGCCCCCCTCCCGAGACCACGAAAGGAACTCCGATGCCCGCGCCACCGACCCCAACCGGCGAAGCCGGCGATTCTCCCGAACCGCTGGCGGCCGAACCCTTGGCCGAGACCTGCACGATCGACGACTTCGCCAGAGTCGACCTGCGGGTGGCCCGCGTGGTCGCGGCCGACGAGGTACCTGACGCCCGCAAGCTCCTGAAACTCACCGTTTCGCTGGGGGGCGATGACAGCCGCACGGTCTTCGCCGGGATCAAGAAATTCCACCGGCCCGAGGATCTTGTCGGCCGGCTGGTGGTCGTGGTCGCCAACCTCGCCCCGCGGCAGATGAAATTCGGCCTCAGCGAGGGCATGGTCGTCGCCGCCAGCGGCGCCGGGGCCGAAGGTGTCTTCCTGCTCTCGCCCGACAGCGGAGCCCTCCCGGGCATGCGGCTGGGGTGATCGGTAGAATCTCGATGGGCCTGTTCGCCCGTACCAGATCGCCAGGGAGCCAGGAACATGAGTACGAAGACGATTTTGTTCCCAACAGACTTCTCGACCGCCAGCGACGCAGCGCTGGTCCATGCCGAGGCGTTGGCGCGGCAGTCCGACGCCAAGCTGTTGATTCTGCATGTCGAAGAGCCGCCGCTGGCCTACGGCGGCGGCGAACTCTACTACGGGCTGCCGGAACCGAGCTCGGAGCGAATTCTCCAGATGCTCGAGGATGTGCGGCCTTCCGACCCGAAGCTGCCCTTTGAGCACCGGCTGGTGATGGGTGACCCGGCCGCGGAGATCGTTCGGGTCGCCGAGGAGGAGCCGACCGAACTGATCGTTCTGGGCACGCACGGCCGCACCGGATTCAGCCGGCTGCTGATGGGCAGTGTGGCCGAAGTGGTGGTCCGCCGGGCGTCCTGCCCCGTGCTCGTCTACCGCGAGCGGGAGGAGAAGCTCGCCCAGAAGGAACCCGCCCCGGCGGGCGGCTGACGGCATGTCGGTAAGGCCGGTTCTCGAGCACCGGGCGGGGGTTCGGGCGGCGATTCGAAACCACTTCGACAGCCTCGGCTTCCTCGAAGTCGATACGCCGGTGCTCTCTCAGGAGGTGCTTCCGGAGGCCCACATTGAGCCGATCGCCGTCAGTATCGGCGAGCAACAGACCCGGTTCCTGCAGGCCAGCCCCGAAGCCCTGATGAAGCGGCTCCTCGCCTCCGGTGCCGGGCCGATCTACCAGTTTGCCCGTTGCTTCCGGGCTGGAGAGCGGGGTCCGCAGCACGACACCGAGTTCGTCATGCTTGAGTGGTACCAGCCCGGGGCGACCCTCACCGAGACTGCCAGCCTGCTCGAACCGCTCTTCGCCCGGTCCCTCGGGACCAGCGGCCTCGACCGGATCAGCTGCGCGGCTGCCTTCGAGCAGTATGCCGGCGTCGATCCGACCACCGCCGATTCCGAGCCTCTCGCCGCCGCCATCGACAACGCGGGACTGAGACTTCCGGAGGGGCTGGAGGATCTGCCGCGCGGGGCCCGCTGGAGCCTCTGCTTTGAACTCCTGCTGGCCGAGGTGGTCGCTCCCAGGCTCGGCCGGCAGCGGCCGGCGATGCTCGAGAACTGGCCGGCAGCCGCCGCGGCCTTCGCCCGCCTCGATCCGCACGACCCCCGGCTGGCCCGCCGGTTCGAGGTTTTTTTCGGCGGTGTCGAACTGGTCAACGGCTGGGAGGAAGAGCCCTCGGCCGCGGTCCTCCGCGAGCGGATCACGGCCGCCAATCAGACTCGCCTCGCCGACGGCCGGCAGCCGCTGCCGCTGCCCGAGCGGCTGCTGGCAGCCCACGGCGAGGCGATGCCCGAAGGCGTCGGGGCGGCCCTCGGCTTTGACCGGCTGGTCATGATCGCCGCCGGCGGGGGATCGATCGACCAGATCCGGGCCTTCTCGTCGACCGACGCCTGAGCTGCCGTCACTCGACCAGGTCGAAGCGGATGATCCGCCAGCGGGCGACCCGCTCGGTCCCGGTGGCACCCGGCGTCAGCCGCGGCATTCGCTCGATTTCGGGGACCACCCAGACCGCCACCTCGTCCGCCGCCGCAGGATCGCAATCGGCCAGCGCGAGGCTCACCCGCCAGCTCCCCGCCGCCTGCCGGTCATCCCGTCGGCAGGCGGCAAGCCGCACCCTGCGGCAGGCGGCAACGGCCGCCACCGCAGGCAGCTGGCGAAACGAATCGATCGCGGGCGAATCATCACCGTGGTCATGGTCCGCCTCCCCGGTGTGGTCGTGGGGCGGTTCCGGACCGCCGCCGAAGGGATCGCCGCTCGCCGGCAGGGCCGCCGGTGCGCAGAAGTCACGCGCGCGAGACCAGTCGCCGGCGGCAACGGCCGCCTGCCAGGCCTCCACCGTCGCCACCGCCCGGCCCCGCTCCACCCAGTGGTTGGCCACAGCGAAGCCGACCGCCTGGCAGCCGAAGCCGACCGCCAAGGCGAGACCGGCCAAGGCGATCCCCCGGCCCGCCCGGTCCGGGCGGTCGGCCGCGGTGTCGCGAATCGCCGCGACGGCCAGCCCCGCCGCCAGCAGTGGCACCACCCAGAGCACCGGTGTCGCCAGGGCCAGAGCCGAAAAAAGACCGGCAGCGAGGGCCAGCACGGCCAGCGTGCTGACCGGCCGGTAGACCGGTTCGCCGTCCTCCGGATCGGCCCCTTTCATCCCCGCATCCCCATCACCGCGGCACCGCCGAACTCAATCATCCGGTTCGCCGCGGCGGCGCCGATCGGCCTTTCTTTTTCGCGGCAAACACCCGCTGCATCTCGTCGATCGAACTGACCCCGCTGAGCACCAGTTCCATCCCCTGATCCCGCATGCCTCGGAACCCCTCCTGGCCAGCCGCCTTGCGAAGCTCACCGACGGCCGCCCGTCGGGCAATCTCCCGCCGCAGCGGCGTTCCGGTGGCCAATTCAAACGCCCCGGTCCGGCCGAGGAACCCGCGGCCCGAACAGAACCGGCAGCCGCCATGTTCGGAGACCGATCTGATGTGGGGCACATCCTCGGCTGTTCTGCCGAACTTCTCCAGCAGCGGCAGCGGCGGCTCCTGCTGTTCTGCGCAGCGGGGGCAGAGTTTTCGCACCAGCCGCTGGGCCACCGACCCGAGAAAGCAGCGGGCGAGGTCGTTCGGCTTGATCCCGAGTTCAAGCAGTTTCGTGATCGCTTCAAGGCTGTCTTCGGCCGGCAGGCTTACGATCACGAGTTTGTCGGTCAGGGCCCGCTTGACGAGGTCCGCCGCGAGTTCCGGATCGGCAAGCCGACGCGTGACGAAACCGCTCGGGTAAGACAGGCAGGCTTTTTCGACCGCCTCGACGGCCGTCTCGCCCGCTGCGACGTCGTACTTTTGCACCTTGACGTTCTGGATGTCGGTCGCCTCTTCGCGGGTCTCCTCGATCGAGACAAAGTCGCGCATCAAACGGTCGGCGGCCGTCACCACCATGTCGAAAAACGTCGAGAGTCCATGGCCGGGAGCGGCCGACACGATGACAAGCCCGCGTTCGAGGTTGACCAGTCGCTGGACCCGTTCGAGCATCTCCGGCGGCATGCCGAGGTCCTCAGCCGATTTGAACTTCGGCGGCGGCAGGTCAAATTCGACGCAGAACTGCTCGCCGTTTTTCGTCATCTTCGTCGTCAGCCGGCAGCCCCGCTCCTTGCCGTCAATCGTGATGGCGAACCGCCCCTCCTGGGGCCGCCCCCGTTTTTTGGGTGAGAGGCCGGCGAGCCGCAGCAGCATCGTGACGATCTCCCCTCCCGTCGTCGAGTCGAGCGGCGGCGCGTCGACCCAGACTTCCGGCGGCCCGCCCTTCCTCCGCCGCTTCCGCGGTCCGCCTTCACAGACCCGCACCGGCAGTTTCACCCCGTCGGCGTCATGCCGCACATGCAGCCCCCCCGGCGTGTCGTCAAGCAGCAGGGCCGGCACCCGGGCGGCAACCGCTTCGGCAAGGAGCCTGCTGAGGTCTTCGCTGAGCGGATTTTCCCGGATCTTGTCGACGAGCATCGTGTTCTCGTCGGGCACCTCGCGGCAGGTGGCGACGAGTCCGATCTCCGGAAGGGCGGCAACCACCTCACCGGTATCGTTCACCGCGTTGGTGCGAACGATGAGATAGATCACCAGCGGCACCAGCCAGTCGACACCAAGCACCGCAAGCCCCAGCGTCAGACCGCCCGTTTCGAGGAAGCCGTACTCGGTCCAGTTGAGGCCCACCGAGACGGCCAGCGCCGCCGCCAGCAGGGCGTAGGGCAGGACGACGATGAGTTTCCATTTCTTGCTGCCGAGCCCCTGCCGGCGGGCATCGGTCACCACCCAGAGACTCGAAAGCCCCCAGAGGAGCGTCAGGCCACCAAGGACGGAACCGCCGACGATAACCGTCGTCAAATCGAGTTTGAGACCAGCCTCCGCGTCGGCGGTGCCAGCGGCTGCCTCGCCCTCCGCGGCCGCCTGTTGCGGTTGCGGGTTCTCCGGCTGCTGGGCAGCGACGGAGCCGCCACCGACGACAACACCGACCGAGCAGAACACCAGCAGCCAGCGGCCGAACCGCCGCCGCGACAGAACCTGCCCAGGAATCGTGTTCAACGTCCTTCCCTCCGCAGCAATGCAGCGATCTCGACCACCGGGTGCCGGCTCACACAATTCCCTTCAGGGCCATCTGCAACGCCTCGCGGTTGGGCGCTACCTCAAGGGCCGCCTGCCGGTCAATCAGTTCCTTGTCGATGAGGCTCTTGAGACTCATCGTGAAGTCCTGCATGCCATCCTTGGCCGACTTGCGAATGTGGTCGGCCA
>CAZIQV010000158.1:0-5410 GCA_964541275.1 uncultured Chitinophagaceae bacterium
GATCGCACCGGAGGGGCTCACCAAAGTGTTTTTTTCGGGGGATGGGTCTTCGGCCACCGAAGCCGCCCTGAAAATTGCCTTCCAATACCACCTCCAGACAGGCGGGGCAGGGGAGCGGCCGCGAACCCGCTACGTCGCCCTGGGGGAGGCCTACCACGGCGACACGCTCGGCGCGATCGGCGTCGGCGGCGTCGATCGATTCACCTCGATATTTGCCCCGCTCACGTTTGAGGCCATCCGGTTGCCAACTCCCGGCCTGCCGACGGGCCCGCTGCCGACAGCCGACGGAGGCCCACGGACCGACCCGAGTGGTCAGGCGGCAACCGCTGCGGAGACCCTCGTCCGGCTCGAGCGGCTGCTGACCGATCAGCATCACCCGATTGCAGCGCTGATCATGGAGCCACTGGTCCAGGCCGCCGGCGGCATCCTGGTCCATCCACCCGGGTTCCTGCGGGCGGTTCGCGACCTGACCCGCCGACATGGCGTGCCGCTGATCCTCGACGAGATCGCCGTCGGCTTCGGCCGCACCGGCACGATGTTCGCCTGTGAGCAGGAAGAGGTGAGTCCCGATGTCCTCTGCCTGGGGAAGGGCCTCACCGCCGGCTACCTGCCGATGGCCGCAACGCTGACGACCGACGCCATCTGGCAGGCGTTCCTCGGCAGTCATGCCGACGGGCGAGCGTTTTATCACGGCCATACCTTTGGCGGAAATCCGCTGGCCGCGGCGGTCGCCCTCGAGTCGCTTGCCGTCTTTCGTGACGAGGCGGTCCTCGAGCGGTTGCCTGCGTTGATTGCCCAACTCGCGTCGCAACTGGAATCGCTGGCCTTGCTGCCGCACGTCGGTGGCATCCGCCAGTGCGGGCTGATGGCCGGTATCGACCTCGTGGCCGACAAGCGGACCGGCCGCCCCTATCCCTGGCAGGATCGGACCGGCACGCGGGCCTGTCTCGCCGCCCGCGGCCACGGAGCCTTGCTGCGGCAGCTGGGCGACACTGTGGTGATCATGCCGCCGCTGTCGATTTCCGCCGCTGAATTGGACGCCCTTGTGACTGCAGCCGCGGCGGGGATTGAGGCCGTCACCAGCGACTGACGCTGACGGCGAGTGCTGGGGACCGGGGGCGTGATCCGCAGCGAGAGGCCGTCAGCGGCCTGCGGTGCTTGTCGTGCGGCTTGTGATGAACAGTTTCACGTTGTGGGTTGCCCGGCCGACCGCGACGATGTCGGGGATACCGTCGCCGCTGAGATCACCCACCGCCACCGCCTCAACCGCCGTGCCGCCGGCGTCGAGGACCGACCGCTGCCAGCCGGCGGGCGTGAGCGGGGACGGAGCAACGGTCCGCCGGTAAACGGCAAGCGTCGGCCCATAACCCGGCTTGTCAGCAGGATCACTCGAACCAAAAACGATCTCGTCGCCGCCATCGCCGTCGAAGTCGGCGGTGGCGATGGCATGCCCCCGGGCGTAGCCGGAATCGATCACCCCCCGCAGCCATTCTGCCTGCCCGGTTCCGCCGCGGATCAGCACCGCAAGGTCAGAGCCATGCATCGGCTCGACGGCAACGAGAAAGTCGCCGCCGGCGGCGAGCCGTCCGCGGGCGATTTCGCCGGCTCCCCCGGCATCGGGCTGTTCGGCGTCGGCACCACGGCTGATCAGCTTTCGCTGAAACCCGCCCGCTGGCCGAGCGGTGATCAGCGAAACGCCCTCGCGGCTGGCGGTGAGCGTGTCGATCCGCCCGTCGCCGTCGAGATCAGTGTGCAGGTGGCCGTGGAGACGGTTGAGACTGGTGTCGAGCACGGTCGGCAGCCAGCGGTCGACGGCCGGGTTGTCCGGAATCGCAAACGCCGTCAGCGGCACCCCGGCCGCGCCGACGGCAGCCTTCAGCGGCGAGACCACCACCTGCGGCCGCCCGGCGCCGAGCACGTCGGCCCAGTGCATGCGGTGGGCGGCGGCGAGCGGCCCGATGTCGTGCACCTGCCAGGGCTCGATCGGGTCGCCGCCGCGGCCGAGCCAGGCAAGCGTCCCGCCGCGGGGCCAGCCCGCCCCAAGCGCGAAGTCGACGAGGCCATCGCCGTCGATGTCGTGGGCGGCAATGCAGACGTTGTCGCGGAGGGTCTGCCCGCGAATGAGGTCCCGCTTGCTCCACGCTCCACCACTCGCGCCGGGATTGGCGTACCAGATCACCGCCTCCTCGGTGACCACCACCACGTCGTCGCGGCCATCGCCGTCGACATCGGCAAGGGTGACGGCGTAGCAGATTTTGCCCGCTCGGGGGTCGAGGGTCTGCTCCGCAAAGCTGACGGCCGTCGCAGTCGCCGGTGCCGCTGCGGCAGCGGTGTCCAGCCGCCCCTCCGGCCAGCCGAGGGCGGCGGCCGCCTCGCGGGCGTACTGGCAGGCCGCCGCAGCGGTGTCGGTGATGGTGACCGGCCCCCGGTCGGCCGCCAACGCCACCGCCTGCGGCACATCGAAGATCTGCAAGACGTTGAGCAGGGGCGGGGCGACCGGCCTCGCGGCCGCCACCGGGGCCGCGTCGTGGGAGACCGGCACGCGGCTGAGTTCCAGTCTCGCGGGTGGGCCCTCAAACAGCGAGGCGTAGACGGTCAGCACCGCCATGCCGCCGGTGGCGTTCACCGTCAGCGGTCGCTCGCGGCCACCAAACCAGTCGGCCGAACTGCGGCGAATCAGCTGCATGGCCCGCCGGATGTCGTAGGCCTGCATCCCCTCCCAGGTCTGGCCGAGCAGCAGGAAGCGGCGGCGGTTGTGGGTATGGACTGCGGCATCCTGCCGCCACCGCGTCGGCCCGACGCCGCGGGGAGCGAGCAAGGCGACTGCCACCGGCCGGTCTTCGAGCCGCTTCTGCAACTGCTCCGCGGCGGCCGCCGCTGCTGCGGTCTCGTCGAAGGCCGCCGCTTGCCCTCCAAAGAGGGTTTGTCGCGCGGCCGCCAGCCGCTCCCAGCCTGGCTGGTCGACCGGTTCCAGCACGACCTCAGTCGGTTTTTCAAGGCCCTGACGGTGAAGGATCACCAGGTCCAACTCCACTCCCGGCTGGCTCTCGAACCGATAGGTCTTTTCGACGAGCCCGGAGCCTTCGCGGGTTGCCACGAGCCTGCCGACCGGCGGCCCGTCCTCCCGGGGCCAGCCGCGAAAGGTTTTTTCAAGCAGCGCGGCCTTCCAGCCCGCCGCCTGCTGCCGCCAGACCTCCGGCGAGGCGGGCGGCGCAAACGGCCCCGCCAGCGGCACAAACTCCCGGTCGATCCGGGTGTTCCGCTCGTCAGCCGGCAGGTCGGCAAACACCTTGAGTTCGCGGGGCCGGAATCGCTTCCGGGCCGCGTTGTCAATCAGCCGCGGCCCGATGCCAAGGTGGGCGTCAAGCCAGCGGATGGCCGGCATCTGCAGGTCCTGCGTGTCGGCATGGCCCCCCGGGGTCATCACCAGGCCAAAGGCCTGCGGCCGGTCACCGAGTTCATAGAGACGGCGGACGCGGGCTTGTGTTCGCATGACGCCACCGAGCGGAAAAATCCGATCCCGATCGGTGTTGGCCAGAAGCAGCGGCCGCGGAAAGGCGAGGGCAGCCAGTTGGGGATAGTCCCAGCGATAGGTGTTGACGACGAACATGCAGTCGCAATGGCCGCTGATGCAGCCGTTGACCACGTGGTCGCGGAGATCGGTGATTCCCGCCACCGGCACGGCGGCCTTGACCCGCTCGTCGAGGGCAACAGCCCACCAGCTTCCCGCCCCGCCGCCGCTGCGACCGGTCACCCCGATCCGCTCGGGGTCGATCTCCGGCCGCGTCAGGAGATAGTCGATGCCGCGGATGCCGTTGAGGGCCTCGACGCCCGCCGGCGTGTAGCCGCGGGAGGCCCACCACCAGCGGCCCTCCCGGAAGGTGCCGTGGTGGATTCCTTCAATCTCGCCGAGTTGCAGCGTGTCGAGGATCAGCACGGCATAGCCATGCTCGGCCAGCCAGGCTCCGTGATGCTGGTAATGCGTCTTGTTGCCCAGGCTCACGCCATCCTCGACCACCCGCCCGTGGCCGCAGAGATAGAGCACGGCGGGACAGCGGTTCTCTGGCGACGCCGTCATCGGCAGGTAGAGGTTGGCCGTCACATACAGCCCCGGCCGCGACTGGAAGTGGAGCTTCTCCACCGTGAACCCGGCGGCAGGATCGCCGGGCTCGTCGCCGGCATCGACCTGCAGTCGACCGGTCACCACCGCCCTCAGTTCGTCTGCCGAGGCGGTGCCCACGCCCGCGGCGGGAAGCCCGAACATCTCAAAGAGCTCGCGGCGGAAGCGGCCGACGCTTTGCTGCCAGTCGTCGATCGTGTCGATGCCGGCGAGACAGGCCTGCTCAATTTTGACTGTTTCCCGCCTGAAATAGGCTGCCAGCGAGCGGTCCGCCGCGGACGGTGGAGCCGCAGTTGTTTCGGCAGCTTCTGCGAGAGCGGCTCCCGCGACGGTAAGCCCCACGGCAACCAGCCAGACCGCCGGGACCATCCTGCGGGAACGACAGGCGAAGCGGCTGCCCTGGAGAAATCCCGCCGCCCACGGATACCCGGGGGCCGTTCGCCTCGCGGCTCCGGGGGCCCGGTGGCCGGAACCGGCGGCAGCGGCGACCGTCTGTCGGGCCGGACCGCGACTACGCAACATGCCCCATCCCATTCTCTCTATCCTTTCGTTGGCCCAGCGACCGGGCTCCGGTCCGCTGGCAGCATCGACACCGAGCTTCGCTGGTGACGCGGATTCGCCGTGATGGTACCTTTTCGGCTGGCCGAAGCGGAATTGGGGGTACGCTGGCAGTCAGCGGCAGTTCCTCGTCGTTGTCCATGAGATCCCGAACCCAGCCGGCTTCCACCCCGCAGCCCGAATGGATGATCTTCCCGACCCGTTTCTCAAGCAGGAGCCCCGAATGCCCACCGTCACCCGCCGCCAGTTCGCCGCAGCGACCGCCTCAGCCATCGGTGTGTACGGAACACCGCTGTCGAGGAGTCAGGCGGCGACCTCTCCGAATGAACGCCCGGTCTTCGCCACGATCGGCCTGCGGAACCAGGGCTGGGCGATCACCAACAAGACCTTCAAGTTCGCCGACTTCGCTGCCTTTGCCGACGTCGACAGCAAGGTCCTCGCGGCCAACCTCGAGAAGGCTGCCGGCAAGCAAACGGTGAAGCCCGAAGGCTACGCCGACTATCGCAAAGTCCTCGACCGCAAGGACATCGACGCGGTGATGATCGCCACCCCCGACCACTGGCACACGAAGGTTGCCGTCGAGGCGATGCTGGCCGGCAAAGATGTCTATTGCGAAAAGCCACTGACGCTGACAATCGAGGAGGGCAAGCTGATTGAACGGACCGTGGAAAAGACCGGGCGGGTCTTCCAGGTCGGCACGATGCAACGGACCGAATCGGGCCAGCGGTTCCT
>CAZIQV010000159.1:0-5400 GCA_964541275.1 uncultured Chitinophagaceae bacterium
GGTGTCGATCGATGGCGACACGGTCGTCGTCCCGGTGCCCGACACGAGCAAGGCCGCCGCCGATGCGATGGCCTACCGGCTGTCGATTCCCAGCGTCGAGGGGCTGATCCGCAACCGCTACACCGGCCGCACCTTCATCGATGGGGCGGCGAGCCGACGCCAAAAGGCTGAAAGCAAATACACGCCGCTTCGCGAGGTGCTTGAGGGTAAGCGGGTGATTCTGGTCGAAGACTCGATCGTTCGCAGCACCACCATGCGGGTGCTGCTCGGCCGGATGCGATCCCTCGGCCGGGCCCGTGAAATTCACGTTCGCATCGCCTGCCCGCCGATCATCGCCCCGTGTTTCTACGGCATCGACATGTCGACGATCGACGAACTCTTCGCCCCGCGGTTCCTCCGTGACGGCCGTCTGCACGAAGACGCCGAAGCAGAAATGGCCGCGGTCCTCGGGGCTGACTCGCTCCGCTACCTGCCTGTCGAGTCGGTGGCCCGGTCGATCGACCTTCCCGGGGAAAGCCTCTGCCAGGCCTGCATCACCGGAAGCTATCCCACGCCGGCCGGCGAGCGGCTTTACGAACTGGCCGCGTCGCAGTCCCGGGCGGCTGGCAGAACCTACGAACCGGCCGCCTGTCAGCGGTGAGCAGCCTGAAGACAGGATCGACCGCCTCCCGATGAGGCAGCTCAGGGCTGAGCCAATCGGCAACGAAATTCCCCGGGCGGCCGGGCCTGCCGGACCGCCCTTGGGTTCGCTGAAGCGACGATCCGGCAAATCGGGAAGGGCAGACCCGGGGGCCGGCGAACGCTCGACGAGCCTCGGGCGTATTTTGTCCCCGTGAGGAGCCTTGGGCCGGCCCCGAGTGAGTGTTCGCTGACACACGTCGGCTGGTACCCGCTCGTCATCCGCATCGGCTGCGGAGTGTCACCGCCGGCCTCGGCAAGGCCTGTTACGATGCCTGGGCGTCGAGGACATCGTCGAGGATGAACGGACTCGGGAACGGTTCGTCCAGCTGCTCGAGCACCTCGCGATAACGATCGACGATTTCCTTGAGGTCATCCTGGGTAAGGGCGTCCTCCCGCAACACGTCGGAGGCATCGAGCACCTCGCGCCAGGCAGCAAAGGCCTCCTCAAAGGCCTGCTTGGCCGGCCGGAGCCGGGCGGCATCAAAAGCCTCCTCCGCCCGCCACACGGCCTCGCGGGCCCGCAGCGCGGGTTCGGTCACCTCCATCTCGCAGGTTGCCCGCCAGAAATCAAAGTTCACGATGTCGCGGTAGCGGTCGATGATCTCGGCGGTCTCGCTCGCCTCGACATACTCCGAGGCCAGTTCCCTGGCCCGGTCCCGGGCCGCAGGCGGCGCTTCGCGGGCGACCTGCGGCCAGGTCACCCGCAACGCCTGCTCGGCTGCGTTGACGAGTTGTTGCTGCTGCTCGGTCCGCTCCAGCGGCGGTGTGTCGAGAGCCTGCCGCTGCTCGGCGGTGAGGGCCGCCTTGCGGGCAGCCTCCAAAGCGGCAAATTGACCGGGCAGCAGCGTCTCAAGCTGCTCCGCCAGCCGCTCGGCCCGGGCGAGTTCAGCCTCGCGCAGGCCGAGCCGGATCGGCACATCCCAACTCGTCGGAATCTCCCGGACCGCATATCGCCGCATCTCGTCACCGGCCAGCGTCCAGCCATCTCGGGCCTTGTCGTCGAACACACCATCGGCCGCGAGGCCCCGCGCGTAGTTGATCGCGGTCATCATCGGCTCAGAGTGGAAAATCAGCGGGGTCGTCTTCAGCGGAGCCCCCGAATCGGCCAGCTGCTGGGCGGCCAGATATTTTTCCCGGCCCACCAGCCAGTTGTCTCGCTCGGCGAGCGTCCGACCCGGCCGGTCCCGCTCGTGGAAATCGTCGTCAGCCTTGAAGAGCCGACGGTACTGGACCTTTTCATCGGCGCGGCCGATTTTCTGCCCGATGAACCAGCCCATCCTCCCGAGCAGCCGCGGCTCGCGTGTGTTAAAGAAGACGCCCTGCCGAAGAAATTCAATGCCCTTCATCACCCAGGCGTAGCGGTCGTGATAATCGTCAAACTCGACTGAAATGTTGTAGGAGAGGTTGTGGGCCTGGAAGTCCCAGACCGAATAAAAATTGGGCTGCAGTTTGGTCATCTGCTCGAGGACGGCCGACAGGTTGGTCCAGTCCTCGACCTTCTTGTAGTAATTGGCTCGGTCCCAGAGGAGCGTCACAGCGATGTTCTTGAGCCCGAGTGTCGCCAGCCGCATCGTCTCACTGGTCGGGTCGATCTCCCCGAGGTCTGCCTGCGAGAGTTGAGCCTCGGTCCGCAACCGGGCGAGGTAGCCTCCGGCGGAGGCCGAGTCTCGCGGCTGGCTCAGCACCGACAGCGGCACCAGCAGCACGGCGATCAGCACCAGGGCGAGCAGTGTTTCCGGCCGGAGCCCGAGCCAGGCGGGCCGGTCACGGCGGGATCGATTCGTTTCAGGCCGAGGCGATCGGCTCATGACGCCACCTCCCGGGATTTCAGGCAGAACGTTGCGGCAACGAAGAAGGCAACCAGATAGCCGATGGTTTCACCGGCGTGGGCGGCGAGCAGGTCGGGCGGGATATCGAAGCCGCCGGCGACAAAATCACTGGTGCCGAGACTCGAGAGCGACGGAAACAGCGACGCCGCCAGCCGCATCGGAGCGAGCAGAAACGTGTCGGCGGTTTTCATCGCCGTCACCAACGGCGTCTGGTCGAGGTCGACCGTGATGCTCGCCTGGGTGACGAGCCGGTAGAGCGACTCGATCGGTCCACCGCCGGGCATCTCTTTGGTGTTTCCGGTCATCTGGGCTTCGAACAGCCGTTGGATGAACTCGCGAAACTGCCCGACGAGCACCACCGAAAGCGTCGCCAGCAGGGCGACCGGCCCGGCCAGAAACGTGCTGAACATCACGCCGATTGCGGTGACCAGCAGCATCGAGAACCAGATTCCGAGGCAGCTTTTGGCGTAGTTCATGGCGAAGGTGCCGCTGCCGCTCCGGAGATAGAAATCGGCCTGCGCGACGCCGTAGTACTGAGCAGGCTCGAGGCACTGCAGCACCACCTCGACACGGCCCCCCGAAACGATATCGGCAAACAGGTCAACCTGCCGGGTTCCTCCGTCAGCCGACGTGGCCGCCAGGGTCCGGGGAATCAGCCGCGAGTCGATCGTGAATTCCTTCGCCGTAAAGTAGAAGGGATCGCTCTGGAGGCCACTTGTCGGGTTGCGGACCCGAATGCTGCCATCGATCCCTTTTTCAATATCACCCTTGTACGTCCGAAAGACGCGGACCAGCATTTCCAGGGGTAAGCCTTCGGGGAACATCTCTGGGGTGATGCCTTCAAAGGTCCAGATTGCCGCCGCCAACGAGCCGCCTTCGATGTACTGCCGGTAGGACCACTCCGCCCCGACGCTGATGCCCTTGTCGCTGGGGCGGCCCTCACGGTCGAGAAACCGGAGTTTGCCCCGCAGGGGACGGCGGGCCTCGAGCAACCCCTCGACCCGGCCGACGGAGTAGGCTGCGGTCTCCCCGGTCCCCGCCGTCCGCTGCACGGCATGCCGATGCCCCTGGTTGGTGTCGGTGGTGCCGCTGCCGTCGGGCCCCAACACAACCCGGTGTCGGTGGCCGCGATCCAGGCTGGTCCGCCCCTCGTAGCCGACGACCCGGCCATCCTCCAGCTCGTCAGGGATCAGATCGTCAGCGGCCAATTCATGAACGTGGCTGACGCTGCGATCGACGAAAACGCCCCCCACGACGCCCATGATGGCCAGCAGGACGCTGCCGACAATCGCAAAACCGAGAATCCGGCCCAGCACGATCTCGCTGGTCCGGACCGGCTTGGTGGTGACCGTCTGAATCGCCTTCGCCTTGACATCGGCCGGCAGGCTGAAAACCGACAGCACCAGGACTACGAGGCAGACAAGCAGATTGGTCGCCGCCAGAATGAAGCCGAGGTAGAGCTTGCCCGGATTGACGCTCTGGGGATCGAGAAACCAGTCCGCGAACAGCACGATCAGGGCGAACAATCCGAGGACGACCAGCACGTTTCGTCGCAGCGACTCCTGAATCGCCAGTCTGGCCAACGCCCAGATCCGGCGGCCCGACATGCCGGCAATATCGGCAAGGCCGGCCAACACTCCGCGGTAAACCCGGTCACCGGCTGTCAGCGGGCCGGACACGGTTGAGAGGGAAAGCCAGGCAAGCAACGCGGCAAAGACCGCCACCAACCCCGCGACCAGCAGATACGAGGCGAAAGCCGGGCCAAGCCAGTCGACGAACGCCGGAATTTCCTCTTCAAGCACCATTGTCTGTTCGCCCGTATGAAGACTGTATTCCGTGGGTGAATCTGCTGGGCCGGAAAACCGGTCGTCGAGTGGCCCCGCGTGCACCGGCCTGCCACCCGATGAGCAACCGGCGACCGCGTGATCAGCGGCCGGCGGAATCCTCCAGCCGCTGCCGAGCCCTCCGTCCCGGCCGCGCTTCTGTGTCCCGTACGACTTCGAGGAACAGGTCCTCAAGCGTGGTTGTCGGACTGCCGAACTCGATGTCGGTTCCGCCGTGCCGCTCGATGACTGCCCTGATCTCAGCCTCGGCCTCCGCGGACAGGCCGGTGGAACGGATCTGCGTGACGTCGGTGCTCCGCAGCAGTTCGTCAACCCGACCGAGTTCCTTGAGTTCGCCCTGATGCAGCACCGCGATGCGGTCACAGACATCCTCGACGTCAGCGAGCAGATGCGAGCACATGATGACTGTCTTGCCCCGCTGCTTGAGGTCGATGATCAGGTCCTTCATCTCTCGGGTGCCGATCGGGTCGAGGCCGCTGGTCGGCTCATCGAGGAGCACGAGTTCCGGGTCATTGATCAGCGCCTGAGCGACCCCAATGCGGCGGGTCATCCCCTTGGAATATTCCCGCAGTTGCCGCTTCTTGTCCCGGCTCAGCCCGACCATCTCAATCAGCGCATCGGCTCGTCGCTTCCGCTCCTCCGGCGGCATGTCAAACAGCCGACCGTAAAAATCGAGCGTCTCCTCGGCGTCGAGGAATTTGTAGAGATACGACTCTTCCGGCAGGTAGCCGATTCGATCATTTTTGGAGACATCCGTCGCGTCTTTGCCGAAGACGATCGCCTCGCCCGAGGTGGGAAAAATCAGCCCCAGCAGCAGTTTCATTGTCGTCGTCTTTCCCGACCCGTTGGGACCGAGCAGACCGAAGATTTCACCCCGGCGAATCTCGAGGTCGAGTGGTTTCAGGGCGACTTTTTTGCTGCGGCCCCAGAAGTCGCGGTAGGTCTTCGAGAGGTTCCGAGCCTCAACGAGCACATCGTCGGCCGCTCGATCACCTGTGGGCTTTGTCTCTTCCATACCGTTGTCACTCCCGAAGACTGACTGGGCA
>CAZIQV010000160.1:0-5307 GCA_964541275.1 uncultured Chitinophagaceae bacterium
TGTCGCGGGTCGGGCTGGCGGCGAGGGCCGGCCCCGCCGCGGCGGCCAGCACCGCTGCCAGCAGCGCGGCTCGGCTGCAGGTGGCGGCCGGGCCGCTGACCTGATTCCAGGGCATGCGGGAAATCAGCATGGCCATGCCACAGGTGTCGGTGACGCCGGCAAAGACCAGGCCGGCGCCGACAAAGCCGGCAATCCCCAGGCCGACCGCCTCGAGGGTGTCGTTGTCGGCAAAGGCCGCCAGCAGTACACCCCCGAAGACGAGTGCCCCCGCGGCAATCCGCACTTGCCGCTCAAGCGACATCGCCTTGCGGCCGCGGACCACCGGCAGGCCGGCCGTCTCGCAGGCGGTGGTGCCGCCAGCGACGCTGATCACATTCGGAAAGCCCGCGGCGATCAGCTTTTCACAGGCCTTGCCGCTGCGGCCGCCCGACTTGCAGATGAAATAGATCGGCTCGTCGCCGCCCGCCTCGGCAGTGACCGTTGCCGGGTCGAGCCGGTCGAGCGGCAGGTTACGCGCCGAGGTGACATGCACCTCGCCAAACTCAGCGGGTGTGCGGACGTCGATCAGCCTGATGGGCTTGTCGCTGGTGAGCAGTTCGGCGAGCTGTTGGGGTGAAATTGTCGAGACCATGGGACGCTCCTTCTGAGGTGGTACTGACGGACGGGGAATCGTTGGGAACTGGGGGAGACGACGGCAACTCATATCGGTCGCGGCACTGGCTGCCGACGGCGGCTAGCCGCAGCCGCAGCCAAACCGCGATTCGATGCACTTCATGATGCTGGCCAGGTGCGGCTCAGCGACTTCGTAATAGGTGCAGCGGCCCTGGCGGTCGGGCTTGAGAAAGCCGCACCGCTGCATCAGCCGCAGGTGTTCTGAGGCCATGTGGCTGGGGATCTCGCAGGCTTCGGCCAGTTCGCCGACGGTGTAGCGGCCGCCGAGCAGCATCTGCACCATCCGCAGCCGGTGCGGATGGGCCAGCGTTTTCAGGCACTCAGCCGCCTCGGCAAGGCCGGACAGGTCGGTCAATTTCAGATTTGCGGCGGTGGCCATCGACTATCCCTTCCGGTATCCATTCTGATGTCTTATTTATATATCGTAATGTTTCGACATGTCAATAATTTTTTTTCGAAAAAAAAGCTGCGACGCTCCCGCTATGCCGGGTTGGGCCCCAGCCAGCGCCCGTTGCGGCAGGCGGGAATCCGCCGGCACTCAGCCGCGTGGGGCCGCAACCGCAATCCGAACCGCTGGCTCGCTGCGACCGTGCAGCAGCCCGGACGCATCCCGCGAGGCGGCGGCGGCACCGGCGGCGGCACCGGCGGTGACCGGACCTCCCCAGCTGCCGAGACCGCGGCCGATCAAGGCAACCGGAAAGGTGGCGGCAAAGCCCACGATCGCGCCGCCGGCGTAGACCGTCTCGCCCACAGCCCGTGACACTTCGCTGAAGCTGCTCCGTCGCTGCCGCACCGGGGCCGGCCGGATTTCCCGCACCTTGCCCTCATCCCGCAGCCGCCGTTCCTGAAAAAATCGAACGGCGGCCTCGCCGGCGATTCGGATGAAGGTGCGGTCGCTGATGAAGCCGATCACGCTGCCCACGATCGGCACCCGGGTGACCAGCTCGTCGGCCAGCTCGTCGGCGAGGACGTCGCGGCCCGCCTGGGCAGTGATCTCATCGACGTTGAGATTGTCCTGGTCGGGATGGTCGAGGGCCGCGTGCATCCGGGCCAGCACCACCTCGCGGCGGCCGCAGTCTTCGATCAGCGAGAGTTCAAGCACGTCGAGCAGCACCGCGCGATCGAGGGGCCGGTCGAGCGGATAGCCGTAACTGTGCCCGATTTTGGCGATTGTGGCCATCGCCGCGACCAGCTGAAAAGGCAGCCGGCCGACGACGGCGTTGCCGAGTTGCCGGACCACCAGACCGCGGCCAGCGCTGATGTGCTCAGCTTTTTGAATGACCTGCTGGGCCTGCCGGTCGCAGGCCTCCAGCGGCAGCTGCCGCTGGGCAAGGATCTCGTCGCGGGTCGGCTGGTTGCCGCCGCCAACTCCCGGCAGCTTCGACTCAGCCATCGTGTTGAGCAGCCGGATCGCCCGCCGGACCACCTCGGCCGGCACCATCCACTTCACGCCCCAGGCAATCGGCTGAGCCACCAGTTCTACCGTCTGGGTCAGCCGGCTTGGCTCCGTGCTCTTCCAGCGGGCGATGGAGTCAACCTGTTCCAGTTCGTACGGCGTGAGGCCGGTGGCCTGCAGGGCAGCGTCAGTCACGGGCGTTCCCAAAAAAGTCAGGGGCGGTCGGAAAAAAGCGGCAACTTCTCAGTCTACCTTCAACGTCGGCAAATCTTTTTCAAGCCGGACAACCGGTGAGACCGATCTTGATTTAGCAAAGAGAACCCCCCTAAGGTGGCACTGCCAGAGAGGGGTCCGGCCCTGTCAGCAGCTGCCCCGCAAGGATCAGATCTACCGATGTTTGCACTCGACTTTGTGATTCCCGGTTTCAGCAAGTGCGGCACCACCACCCTGTGCGATCTGCTTCAGCAGCATCCCCAGATTGCCATCCCGCAAAAAGAGCCGGGCTATTTCGCCCAGCACCACGGGAAAGGGGTCGGCTGGTACAGCGACCTGTTCCGCAGCGTTGCCCCGGGGGTGCTTCGCGGCGATGCCAGCACGACGTATTCCTCCGAGGAATTCGCCGCGGTGGCGAGCGTGCGGCTCGGGACGCGATTCCCAGACCTGAAGTGCATCTTTATTGCCCGCCACCCGCTTTCCCGGCTGGCGTCGAGTTTCCGGCAGATGCACCACAGTGGTCATCTCTACGGCGTCGCCGCCACCCGCGACATCGGCACCACGCTGGCGGCGCTGCCGAATATGATCGCCGACACCTGTTACTGGCAAATCCTCGAACTCTATCGGCGGTTTTTTCCAGACGAGCAGATCCTGGTGTTGTTTCTTGAGGACCTGGCGGTGCAGCCGGAGGTGGAGGTCCGCCGGTGCTTTGAATTTCTGGGGCTCGATCCCGGCGTACCGCTCGCCGATGCTGACCGGCGCAGCAATCCCGGCCGGGCCAAGGAATATGACACCGCCGCCATGCGGTTCATCCGCCGACACCGGCTGCTACGGCGACTGTTCAACCGCATCGACCGGGACGGCCGCCGGCAGCTCGCCCGGCGGCTTGGGCTGAGGCGTTGCTTTCAGGAACCGGTCACCTGGTCGGCGGCGACTGTCGATGCGGTGCGGCAGGCGGTCACCGAAGACTGCGACCGGCTGCTTGCGTTTGCCGGCAAGTCGCCCGACTTCTGGGACTGGCCCGAGGCTGCCTGAGGCGGCTGCCGCTCCCCGGTCGCTGCTGGGCGGCTCAGCTTTTCACGTGTTTGCCCCTGAGGAGATTCCCGATGCATTCGATGCTGCAGCAGTTGCTTCACCGCGGCGAACCGCAGCCGACCTGCTTTGACTGCGGCTATCGCGATTCGCAGCGGCAGGGCTGGTACGACCGCCGACGGGGTGAGTTGGCCCCCGGCTTTCCGATCGGATCGGCCGACGTTTGTGTCGATGTCGGCTGCGGCAACGGCGGAGCTAGCATGTTTGCCGCCCGCCGCCAGGCCGAGGTGATTGCGACCGACATCGACCCCCGGGCAATCGCCCGCGTCGAGGCGAAGTTCGCCCGCCTCCGCACCCCCTGGCGGGCCCTCGTCAGCGACAGCAACCCACTGCCGCTCGCTGACGGCACCGCCACGCGGGTTATCACCATGGAGGTGCTTGAGCACGTTGCCGACCCCGATCGGTTCGTTGCCGAGTTGGTGCGGATCGGGCGGCCCGGAGCGCTCTATCTCATCAGCGTGCCGGACGAGCGGGCCGAGGCGGTGCAGCGGCAGGTGGCACCGCCGGCCTACTGGCGGCCGCCAAACCACCTGCGTGTCTTTGCTGCCGGAGAACTTGAAGCCCTGCTGACCCGCCACGGGCTGTGTATCGAAAAGCGGCTGGCCAAAAGCTTTTACTGGGCGATCTGGTGGATCCTGTTCTGGGCGGCTGACCAGGAACTCGGCGAGCCGGAGGGACCGCTGCTGCGAGCCTGGACCCGCACCTGGAACGAACTGCTCAATACGCCGGGGGCTGACCATATCCGCCAGTCCCTTGATGAATGCATGCCGAAAAGTCGCGTGTTCATCGCCCGGAAGCCAGCCACCGCTCCGGTCAACCGCCCGGACTCGTAGGCATTTTCCGCCCCCGCTGCCCTCCAGGCGATCGCTTTTTGTGCCACTGCTTTTCGAAAGGACGCTCCCGATGCCCCCCACGATCCCGATGCCCCCCACGATTCTGCCTCACCCCAACTGTCCGCAGAAAAAGCCCGCTCTTGCCGTTTCCCCTGCCGCCGCTGGCGAATCACTCGCTTCCGCAACAGCCTCAGAACACCGGCCGCCGCCGCCCGCAGCCCGCCCGCTGGTGACCCTGTTGTCGTGCTACATGACCGGATCGACCGAGGGCCGCAACCTCGGCACCCCGGGCTACTCCCACGACTTTGTGGCCCGCGCCTACGCGCCGCTGCTGGCCCGGCACGGCGAAGTGCGGGTGGTGCCCGATGCCCAAGCCGACCTCGACGGAATGGTCGACGCGGTGCTGGCCGAGGGCAAACTGCCGCTGCACTTCAGCATCCTGCCGCTGCAAGACGTGGTCCTGGCGCGGCGGGCGGTGAATGTCGCCGTGCCCGCCTGGGAATATCCCGATGTGCCCAACCACGCCTTTGACGGCAACGCCCAGAACGACTGGCCGCAGACGGCTGATCGCTGCGACATGGTGCTGGTCAGCGGCCCGTTCACCCACGAGGCCCTCAGGCGGGGCGGCGCGTCGGGGGCGATTCGGATGGTGCAGGTCCCTGTGGAGGATGCCTATTTCGCGATCCCGCTCTGGCAGCCGGGGCAGACCCGGACACTCGACTGCCGGGCGTTTGTCTTTCCCCAGACGCGGCCGACGGTGGCGACCAACCGGCCGCTGCGACGCCGCGAGTCGCTCCGGAAGCAGATTGCCAAAGACCTCGAAGAGAGCATCCGTGACACCGCCCGCCGGCTGTTGGGAGGGCGGTTCACCGCCGCGATCTCGGCCGGGCTGCGACAACTGAAGTCGCGGCGGATCGCCGCCCGCACGAAGGGCGGCCGACCGACGATCAGACTGCCCTATGAAAGCGTGTCGCAGGTCAAGCTCTCGGGCGTGGTTTACACAAGCATTTTCAATCCCGATGACGGCCGCAAGAACTGGCCCGACTTGATCAACGGGTTTCTGCTGGCCCTCGGCGACCGGGAAGATGCCACCCTCGTCCT
>CAZIQV010000161.1:0-5305 GCA_964541275.1 uncultured Chitinophagaceae bacterium
TGCGGGGCCGATGACCGACTCAGCAACGACCGCGTCGATGTCGACGGCTATCTGGCTTCCGTCGGTCACCGCCGCCGAGCCGACGGACGCGGCAAGCAAAAAGCCGCAGTTCGCCAGCGGCGCGAGCCAAACCAAGCCTCTCTGGCGGCGAGAGATGCTACCCATCGATCGGGACCGTCCGCAGAAAAAGTCTGCCGCCGCACGATGCAGCGACCAGCAATTCCGACAACACGCGACGTGCTCGGATGGCGACCAACAAGTTGACTCGTGCGAGCCCGCGTTCGCGGGCAACCGCACCGGGAGCGTTCTCCGCCGAAACCTCACACACAGAAGGGAATTGCAAGAGCCATGTCGCGGCGACCGCCAAGGTTATGCCGTCTGGCACCGGCGCAAATTGAGACACGGCTCTGCCCCGGAGCTCCGGGGGGACTGCCGGCGGCAGACCCACCGCGACTGCAACGGCGGCCCGGTGAATCCCCGAAATGCCCGGCTGCGGCAGAGTCTTTTTCAGCCGAACGGGACCGCGTCAGCCGACGGTTTCCAGGCCGAGGTCGAGCGTCGCCGCCCAGCGGCCTGTCAGCACCCGCTTGAGCCGGTCATAGGCTGGATCGGCGAGTTTCGGGTCGGCCGTCGAGATCGCCAGAGCGTCGCGGCGGGCCTCGGCCACCACGGTCCCATCACGAAGCAGGTCAGCGAGGTAGAGCGGCGGGGCTCCACTCTGACGGCTGCCGAGGATGTCGCCCGGCCCGCGGAGGAGCAGATCCTGCTCGGCGAGGGCGAAGCCGTCGGTGGTCGAGACGAAGGCGTCGATTCGCGGGACCGGCGCGGACGAGCTGGCGGTGACCGCTCCGCAGATCCCCTGCACCGGCCCCCGGGCCACCCGGCCCCGCAGTTGATGAAGTTGGGCGAGGCCAAAACTTTCGGCATCGAGAATCGTCATCAGCGTCGCATTGGGCACATCGATGCCGACCTCGATCACGCTGGTGGCGACGAGGACTTGGAAGCGGCCGTCGCGAAAGTCGGCCATGATGCCCGCCTTCTGTTCCGGCTTCATCCGGCCGTGGATCAGGCTGAGACCAAAGGCCTCAAGCGGTCCGTTAGCCAGCTCCTCGAAGGCCGAAGAGATGCTCGCGACGTCGCGGCCCGACGCATCGACCGTCGGCACCACGACGTAGCCCTGGCGGCCCTCGGTGAGTTTTCGCCGAACGAAGTCCCACCACTGCTCCAGCTGTTCGGGCCCGACCCGGTAGCTCGCCACCGGCTGCCGCCCGGGCGGCAGCTCGTCGATCACCGAGATGTCGAGATCGCCATAGACAGCATGGGCGATCGTGCGGGGGATCGGCGTCGCGGTCATCACCAGCATGTGCGGATCGGCCGCTCCCTGCTTGAGCAGCGCCCGCTGCAGCACTCCGAAGCGGTGCTGCTCATCGATGACCACGAGACCGAGATTGGCAAAGCGAGCCTCGCTGCAGATCAGCGCCTGCGTACCGACCACCAGCTGAATCTCCCCGGCGGCAATCCTGCCGAGCAGTTTCCGCCGGGCCGCCGCCGGCTGCCCGCCGACGAGCAGGCCGACTTCAAGATCGGAACCCCGGGCCGTCAGCAGCGTGGAGAGCGTCTGGAAATGCTGGCGGGCGAGCAGTTCGGTCGGAGCCATGATCGCGGCCTGATACCGAGCCGCTGACTCGATGCCCGCCGCCTCGGAGTCGTCCCGCGTGGCGGCCGCACTCGGCGGCACCGGGTTGCCGGCAGGATCGGCGACGGCCGTCGCCGCCGTCGCAAGCATCGCATAGACGGCCACCGCCGTCTTGCCGCTGCCGACGTCCCCCTGGAGCAGCCGGTTCATCGGTGTCGACCGCCCGAGGTCGGCGGCAATCTCGCTGCAGACCCGCGTCTGAGCCGCGGTGAAGGCGTGCGGAAAGACAGCCTTGATCCGGCTGTCGAGCCGGCTGTCAATCTCGATGACGGGCCCGGACTGCTGGCGATCCTGCCGTCCGCGATGAAGCCGGAGGGCCAGTTGCAGCATCAACAGTTCCTGGTACACGAACCGTCGCCGGGCCGCGTCGAGGGCCTCGCGGCTGGCGGGCCGATGAATCGCCCGAATCGCTGCGGCAATCGGCAAGAGGTTCTTCTCCTTGAGCATCCGCTCCGGGAGTGACTCTTCCAGCCGATCGGCCGCCAGATCGATCGCCGCCTGCACGGCCATCCGGACGTGCGACTGTTGCACGCCCTCGGTGAGCGGATAGACCGCCAGCCATTCCACCGGGCTGGCATCCTCCTCGGCGTCGAGCCAGCGGACCTCGGGATGGGAGAACTCCCAGAGCATGCCGCTGTTTCGCGGCTGGCCGGCGACGACGAGGCGGCGGCCGACGGTGAACCGGGGTGCGAGAAACGGCATGTTGAACCAGACGCAGCGAACCGGGCCCTCAGCGGTCGCGACCACGACCGAAAGCATCGCCCGGCCCCGGGCGGTGGTCCGCAGCGAGGCGTCGGCCACCGTGCCGGCCAGCGAAGCGTGCTCGCCGGCGGCGAGGCTGGACACCGAGTGGCTGCCGGTGAAGTCACGGTAGTCACGGGGAAAATGCATGAGTGCGTCGCGAACGGTTACCAGCCCGAGCTTGGCGAGGCGGGCAGCTCGTGCCGAACCGACGCCGACCAGCCGCTCCAGCCGCGTCGCCAGCTGCGAGCCCGGCCCTGCACCGTCGGCATCCCGCTCACTGGCCATGGCCAACGTCACCGTGTTGCATGATCTGGCTCAACGTTTGTTTTTCAGCAACGGCTGATAGGCTGCGACCGCCATTTCATCGCAGCGTTCATTTTCCGGATGGCCGGAGTGACCGGCCACGTGGCTGAACACGACGTGGTGGATCGAGGCGAGCCGGTCGAGCTCCCGCCAGAGATCCTCATTCTTCACCGGCACCAGCCGGCCCCGCTCTTTCCGCTTCCAGCCTTGTTTCTTCCACTTCGGCAGCCAGTCGGAGAGACCGGTGCCGACATAGACACTGTCGGTGACCAGTTCGACCCGGGTCGGCCGCTTGAGCTGCCGCAACCCCTCGACCGCCGCGGTGAGTTCCATCCGGTTGTTGGTGGTGTCAGGATCGGCTCCGGCGGCCTCCGTCTCGCGGCCGGTTTCAGGGTGTCTGAGAATGTAGGCCCAGCCCCCCGGCCCGGGATTGCCGCTGCAGGCACCGTCGGTGAAGAGCATGACCTCGGCAGGTTCCCGGGCGGCTGATTTCACAAGCTGGTTCCGAAATGATGAGGCGGGAGAATCGGCCGGGCTCGCTCCCGGCTCAATGGTGAAACACGTTCCGGCGACGGGCCAGAGCCCCTGCGATTACGCCGACTCGGCCAGTGGCAGCGGTGGCTGCCCTGCCGCGGCAGACAGCCGAACCGGCAGCCGAATCGTAAACCGGCTGCCGCGGCCGAGATGGCTCTCGAGCGACACATCGCCGCCGAGCAGCCGGCAGAGTTCGCGGACGATCGACAGGCCGAGCCCGGTTCCGGAAATCTCCCGGGTCATCGCATCGTCGCCCACCTGGAAGACGCGGCTTTGCCGGAACTTCTCAAAGATCGCCTGCTGTTCCTCCGGCGCGATGCCGACACCGGTATCGGTGACCTCAAGCAGCATCGTCGTCCCGCCATCGGCAGGCTCGGCCGTGACCGTGATTCGCCCTCCTTCCGGCGTGAACTTGACGGCATTGGAGAGCAGATTGGACAGGATCTGCTGCACCTTCGACTGATCCTGCTCCACCGCTTCGAGCCCCGGTGCGACCGTGTAGGCGACATCGATCTGCTTTCTCTCAGCGAGTGGCCGCAGCATGTCGCACTGGGCCGAGACCGCGGATTCGACATTGAATCGACCGATCCGCAACTCCATCCGGCCCGCCTCCATCTTTGCCAGATCGAGGATATCGTTGATCATCTCCAGAAGCATCCGGCCCGACGAGCGGATGTTTTGCACATACCGGTTCTGTTTGTCGTCGAGCGACTTGATCGAGCTGAGTACATCGGAAAAGCCGATGATGCTGTTGAGCGGCGTCCGCAATTCGTGGCTCATGGTGGCGAGGAAGTCGCTTTTCAGGCGATTCATCTCATAGAGGTGCATGTTGGCCCGGGCGAGTTCGTCGACCTTGTCGTCAAGGCTCTCGTTGGCCTGCCGCAATTCATCCTGCGATTCGACGAGCCCGCGAAGCATGCGATTGAAGGCGACGCCGAGTTCCTCGAATTCATCGGCGGTGTGGATGTCGGCACGGGCGTCGACGTTCCCCCGCCGAACCTCGTCGCTCACGTCTCGGAGGTGCTCAAGTGGCTTGACGATCACGTACCGGACGATCAGATACGCCGCCAACATCGCCAGAAAGACGGTGATGATCGCGGTGGTGAGGAGAATCGCCCAGTTCCACCGCAGAGCCCGCTGGGTTGCGTCATCGGGCATCACGACCTTCACCACCGCCATCAGGTCGCCCTCGGCATATTTCGGCCGATCAGGCGGTGCTGCCTTCCCACCCGTCGGGCCGCGGTACTCGTGACAGATTAGGCAGGACTTTTTCACCCGAACTGGCTGGTAATAGTGATATTCCCAGCCATTGTTTTCACCAGCCCGGTACTCGCGGTATTCGCTCAGCCCAGGCAGTCCCGGACCGGCCACCGACGCTCTCTCGGTGTCATTTGGAGGCGGCTGATCGACAAAATAGTCGATCACGGCGGCATCGAGCCGGGTGTAGCTGCCCCGTTCCTCATCCGAGGCGTCGGGCGAGAGGATTCGCCACGTATAGGGCTGATTCTGCAGCATCGTGCCGAGGGTGTCGATCGGATTGGTGTATTTTTTGTCGGCCTCGAGGTTCTGCCAGTGGTAGTTGATCATGACGGCATCGACGAGATGGCGACCGGTACTGCGGGTGGTCGTGAAGACGAGTTCTTTGGTCCGTGACCCGTACCACCAGAAGCTGCCGGTGATCAGCACAAGCAGACAGAGGCCGAACAGAAAGCGGCATTTTCTCTCAAGGCTGGTTTCGCCCAGCAGTTCTTTAAACGACTTGTATGCCATGCTGAAGCCCTCTCGGCTGTATCCTACCCTGTAGCGGTTGTCAGGAGTGAGCTGAACAGGCAGCAGGGTCAGCGGCATTCATCGGGCTGGCGGGAGGCGGGAAAAGTCTCGTCGCAGCAGCCGTTCCGGCCCCAGCCTCCTTGGGGTGGTCACCGCCCCGCGTCGATCAACCCTTTCTGTCGGTCCCTCCCACCCGGCGACCGGATGTCGCCAATGAGCACCAGCGGGCGGAGGCCCGCCAAGGAAAAGCCGACACGA
>CAZIQV010000162.1:0-5299 GCA_964541275.1 uncultured Chitinophagaceae bacterium
CTCTGGCGGGAGTGGCGGCGGCTGAGCACCGTCATCGCCGGCATCGTGTCACGGCGACCGGCCCAACGGCTCGCTGGCACGATGACTGGCGAGATCGCAGACTGTTTCGCGACTCGGGGCGAGGGCGTCCGCCACATCATCACCAGTTGCGTCGAGGCGGCAACCGGGCAGCCGCTTTGCTTTTACAGCCTCACCGGGCGACTGATCACCGCCGACGACGCAATCGCCGATCCGCTGCGGGTGGCTGCGGCCAACTGGCACGCCCTCGCCCGCCTTGCCGGCAGACTGGTGCCCGCCGGTCGTGGCCTCCTGGTCGACATCGGATCGACCACGACCGACCTCGTGCCGCTGCTCGACGGCCAGCCGGCTGCCCGGTTCTGGACCGATTGGGACCGGCTCGCTGGAGGTGAGCTGCTGTATCTGGGAGTCGAGCGGGCCCCGGTGCCCGCTGTCGTCCGTTCGCTTCCCCATCGCGGCGTCCGCCGGCCGGTGGCGGCGGAATGGTTTGCCACCGTCCGCGACGCCTGGCTGACACTCGGCCGGCTTCCGGAGCGTGCCGAGGACTGCGACACGGCCGATGGCGGGCCGGCCACGCGCGAGGCGGCCCGCATTCGCCTGGCCCGCACGATGCTCCTCGATCCGGCCGACTTCGACCCCGGCGATGCCGCAGCGGCGGCCGGCCGAATCGCCGCAGTCGAACGCCGCCGGCTCGCCGCGGCGATCAGCCGCCACCTGCCGGCCGGCGTCGCCGGATTTCCAGTGGTCGTCAGCGGGCATGGGCAGTTCCTCGCCGAGGAGGTTCTGACGGGACTTGGCTGCAGGGTGGAGGCAATCTCCCTCAGCGACCAGCTCGGCCCGGCGGTGTCGCGTGTCGGGCCGGCGCATGCCCTGGCCCTGATCGCCAGGGGGTTATTGTGACTGATACCGGCGAACCGCGTTGGCAGGCCGGCTGGCTGCGGCGGCCTGCGGAGTCGGCGGCGACCGGGCCGCTGTTGATCAAGATCGGCGGTAGTCTGCTCCGCCAGCCCGGCTGGCCGCAGACCGTCCACAGCCTCGTCAGGCGTGAGGCGCAGGGCCGCAAAGCGACCTGGCTCGTCATCGGCGGCGGACCGGTTGTCGATAGCCTGCGGCAGCTCGACCAGATCGAATCCCAGCCGGCCGAGCGGATGCACCGCTTGGCGATCGCGGCAATCGGCCTGACTGCCAAACTCGTGGCCGAGCGACTGGACCTGCCGCTGATCGACAACCCCGCCGCCGCCGCTGTGGCAGTGCTCGATGTCAGTCGGACTGCCTGGAGGCCGGTTCTTGCCCCCCTGCCCCGCTCCTGGGAAGTCTCCAGCGACTCGATTGCCGCCGTCGTGGCTGCGGCACTGTCGGTTGAACTCTTCCTGGTGAAATCGATCCGGCCGCCCGGCGACACCCTTGCCGACCTCAGCAAGACCGGCTGGCTCGACGGCCACTTTCCGGCTGCCAGCCGCCGCGTCACCGCAATCCGCTGGGCAGTTCCAGCCGAGCGGTCGGCCTGACCGAACCGGCCCGGGCCGATCCGGCTGATGGCCGCAGATTCTTGGCGGTGCCCGCCGCGAACAGCCGCGGCCGCAGATTACTGCCAGCAAAAACCGGTCTGGGGCCGCGCGGCAAGGGCGTGGGAACGCTGCTGACCGAGGTCAGCCACTTCGAGCGGGCCGTCGACAAAGGCCCACGGCTGGAACTGCACGCCGCCAGAGGCGCTGAGCACCCAGCGGTTTCCTTTTTTGATGCCGCTGGCGACAGTCGGAACCTGCCTGGGAATCGCGTAGACCGGCAGGCTGAGGTTGGCGTCATCGAGCAGCGGGCCAAGATCAAGGCCCGCCCGCGCCGCGAGCTGGCGGCTGTCGATGAGGGCCGCGACGACCGCGAGGTCGACGCAGTTGGCCAGTTCGGCGAAGACCGGCTGCCGGGTCGCAAGGTCGTCGTAATGCTTCGTCAGCAGTTCGCACCACCGTTTCGCCACTGTGTCGGCCCGGCCGCCACCCCGCTGCAAGCCCTCGCGGGCCAGCAAATCGCTCTCGGTCAGGCAGACGAGTTTGCGGCCGGTGAGCTTCCAGGCGAGTTCGTCAGGATCGCGGGCGATCGGGTCATAGCGGGCCTCAAGCCAAAAGCGGGGCAGGACCGATCCGCCGAAGCTGGCCGGCACCATCGCCAGATAGCTCGGCAGCCCGGGCAGTCCCGAAGGCTCAAGCCCCATGCCGATTCGCTTCATGCGATAGTCGGCCGCCACCAGCACCTGGGCAAAATGGCTGTCGGCCGGCACCCCGCCAACGGTGACCTGCTGCGGTCCGAGGGCCTGCTCCATCCGCCGGTAGAGCGCCTGTGGGTTGTTCAGTGAACCGACGCTGCCGAGCAGGGCCTGAAGCTGGGCCAGCCCCTGCGGCGACGGATCGATCGAGCACTGCATGCCACCCATCCGGGCAGCGTCAATCGCCCTCAGGGCGACGATGAAATCTTCCAGCAGCAACAGCGGCCGGCCGCTCCCGGCAGCGAGGAGATTGCCGGTGGCGTCGATGACGGCGGCATCTCCCGGACCGGCGAGGACGAGGTCGCGGGCGTCGGGGTCGACAAAGACAAAGTCGATGCGCTCCAAGCCGCCGAGGGTAAGGACATCGGCGGGAACTTGCTCCCCCTGCTCGACGGCGTTTTGAATCGCCGCGATGATCCGCCGGAGCGACACCTTCTGGAATTCGCGACGGCCTGCCGCCCCGAGGGGCTTGCCGGCGAGGGCCTGCCGCCGCTTCTCAGCAAGTTCTTCGAGAGCCCGCGGCTCAAGGTTCCGAATGATGCCGTCGGCGTCAATCGTGATCCCGCCGACAGCCTGGGCACCGAGACCGGCCCCGCCCGCCTGGCCGAAAGCCGGGACGGCTCCCGACGCCAGCGTCAGGCACAAAAGCAGCCGGCCAAGCGTCACCGCCCGATCAGACCGCAGGAGCGATTCGGACAACACAGCAAGCATCCGGACGATCATCAGGTCACCTCATCTCCAGAATTGGGAACCGGTTTCAGCGGTCCCGCCACCGTTCGCGGTCGGGTCGCCCGCCGGCTGCCACGACCTCGCTGCGTCGAGATGCTAGCCGCAGGCCGGTTCCCGGGGCAAACCCGGTTCCGCCGGGTAAATTGCCTGCCCTGCCAGCGCTGCGACCGCCGGCGACTCGGCCAAATGCCGCTCGTTCCGCGGCGACCCGTCGGCCTGAGCGACGCTTGACCCGCCGCGCCAAGGCCGATCCCCACCGGGCGTTTCCGCGCCTCGGATCGGGAAGGCTCGCGGCGCGGCCCCGCTTTGGGCATGATAAGTGCATGGAAACCCGTGACGCCAACCCGGCCGGCAGTGACGCCTCGATTCTCATCCGGGAGCCGGTCGGCGAACCGACGCTGGTCCGGCTGGAAGCCGGCGTCGTGATCACGCTCGGCCGGGCGCCGAGCAACCGCGTCATTCTGCAGGACGAGCGGGCCAGCCGCAGCCATGCCGAACTTCGTCAGGCGGCAGACGGCAGCTGGTTCGTCCGCGACCTCGACAGCCGCAACGGCACCCTCGTTGGCGGGGAGGCGATCACCGGCGACCAGCCGCTGACCGACGGTGAGATCATCTGCATCGGCACCGTTGAGATCCAGTTCTTTCTCGGCAGCCCGCCTGCCGCCGAGGACACCGGCAAATCGGATTCGGACACCGACAGCCGCGAGGGAGGCATCACCGGCGAGATGCCTCCCGAGATCGAACGATGGCACTCGACGATCCGTTATCGACGCAATCGCAGCCGGCTGCTTGACGACATTCGCGAGTCGGCCCGGACGGCCCCCCGGGTCGGTCAGGCGGCCGCCGAACTCTGCCGGCTCGCCTTCGCCCTCGGACGCGCTTCCGAAATCGGCGCCGCCGCCAACCGGGCCCTGGAGTCGGCGATGCTCGGGTCGCAGGCCACCCGCGGCATGGTGCTGCTGCCCAAGCCGAGAACGCCCCGCGGCCGGCGGGTCACCATCAGCGATCTCTGCGGCGTCGCGGCGGTCCCGTCAAACATTCAGGTGGCTGACATTCCTGCAGACCTGATTGAGACGGTTCTCGCCACCGACGAGGCGATCCTCGCCGGCCCCGAGACGGTCGGTGGGCAGCCGCCGACGATCACCATTCTCGCACCGATCCGATCGGACAGCCGGCCAATCGGAGGGATCTACCTCGCCGCTGAACCCGCCCGGGGGGACGCGTCGCCGGACGACCTCGAGTTCGTGATCGCGGTCTGCGATGCCGTCGGCCAGGCCTTCGACAACCTTTCGACCCGCGATGCCCTGTCGTCCCGGCTGGCCAACGCCGCCAGCGAGAACCGGCTGCTCAAGGAGCGGCTCAGCGAGGAGACCCGGATGGTCGGCTCGAGCGCCGCCCTCCGGGGCATTGCCAGCCAGGTCGAGCGGGTCGCCCGCACCAAGGCGACCGTGCTGATCCGCGGCGAAAGCGGCGCCGGCAAGGAACTCGTCGCCCGGTCGATCCACGAGTCGAGCGACCGCCGGGGCGGCCCCTTTGTCTGCCTCAACTGCGCCGCTTTGTCCGAGACATTGCTCGAGAGCGAACTCTTCGGCCACGAGAAGGGCGCGTTCACCGGGGCGACCGAAAAGAAGGCGGGCAAGTTTGAGCTGGCCGACTCCGGCACGCTGTTTCTCGACGAGATCGGTGAGATGAGCCCGACGATCCAGGCGAAGTTCCTGCGGGTGCTCGAGGGGCATCCCTTCGAGCGAGTCGGCGGCAGTGGCCGGATCAACGTCGATGTGCGGGTCGTGGCGGCGACGAATCGCCACCTCGAGGAAGCAGTTGCCGCGGGCGGCTTCCGCCGCGATCTCTACTTCCGGCTGCGGGTGGTGGAAATCGCCGTACCGCCGCTGCGGAAGCGGCAGGATGACATCGCGCCGCTCGCCACGCACTTCCTCGAGCGGTTTGCCCGCGAGGTCGGCCGGCGGGTCGAGGGCTTCACCCCGGACGCGGTCGCCGCGATGCGGGAGTATCACTGGCCCGGCAACATCCGCGAACTTCGCAACTGCGTCGAGCGGGCCGTGGTGCTCGCGCCCGCCGACATGATCGATGTCGCCGACCTTTCGATGAGCACACTCGCCTCGCCGGGCGACACCGGCCGCCTGCCGGCGGCTTCCGAGAGCTTCGAGCCAGCCCCGCTGGCGGAAATCGAGAGGCGGCACATTCTCGCCACGCTCGAGTCGACCGGCGGGAACAAGGCAAAGGCGGCCCGCCTGCTCGGCATCGAGCGGTCGACGCTCGACCGCAAACTCG
>CAZIQV010000163.1:0-5279 GCA_964541275.1 uncultured Chitinophagaceae bacterium
TGGGCCAAGCCGCAGCGGTAGCCGCTCAAAGACCGAAGAAACGCTTCCAGGCTTCCACGCCGTCCGGCCCCGGTTCCGGCGGCTTGGTTTCGCGGGGCTGCCGCGCGGCGCGGAGGGCGGCCCGCCGTTCGGCGAGCCATTGCTCGCTGCCGACCGCCGTGGCCCGTTGCCGGCGGGCGGCCACCTGCACGCGGCGGTCACTGGAGACGACGACGTTGCTCCGATCCGGATCCTCTTCGAGCAACTCTTCGATCAGGCTGTCAGCATCGGGATATTCCCGGGCAAACCAGACCCGCAGCGGCCCGTGCTGCAGCCGCGCGGGCAGGCCGTCGGGGGCGTGGGCGGCGTCAAAGACCACCAGCGTCCGTTCCGCCTCGGGGCCGAGCAGTTCCAGCAGGTGATCGAGCAGGGCGGTTCGCGACTGCTCGAATCCCCGCGGCCCCCGCTCGTCGCCGAAGATTCCCGAGGCGTGCAGCAGGTTGTAGCCGTCGATGATGATCATGGTTACGGCAGGCGGAACTTTACCCGGCCGCCGACGATCGTCGCCACCGCACGGCCGGTCAGGGTCCAATCGTGAAAGGGCGAGTTGACACTCTTCGAGGCAAACCGGCCGGCGTCGACCCGCCACTGAAGCCCGGGGTCGATCAGCGTCACATCGGCGACACCGCCGGGCCGCAGCGTGCCCCGGTTGACGCCAAGAATCTCGGCAGGCAGCCGGCTGGCCGCGTCGACAAACCGCGGCCAGCCGATCCGGCCGGTCTCGATCAGCCGGGTGACGCAGAGCCCCACTGCCGTCTCGAGCCCCAGAATGCCGAAGGGCGCGCGATCGAGTTCCAGCAGCTTCTTTTCCGGCGCGTGCGGAGCATGGTCGGTGGCGATGCAGTCGATCGTGCCATCCGCGAGGCCGGCCAGAATGCCCTCCACATCAGCCGCTGTCCGCAGCGGCGGGCTCATCTTGAAGTTTGAATCGAACCCCCGCAGGTTCTCATCGGTCAGGGTGAAGTGGTGAGGACAGGCCTCGGCAGTCACCCGGATGCCGGCGGCCTTGGCCCGGCGAATCAGTTCGACACCGTGGGCGGTCGAGACATGCATCACATGCAGCCGGCCGCCGGTCACCTCGGCGAGGGCGAGGTCGCGGCCGATCATCACCTCCTCAGCCGCCGCTGGCATCCCCGCAAGCCCGAGGCTCAGCGAGACCAGTCCCTCGTGCATGACGCCGCCGCGGGAGAGTTCCAGCACCTCCTCGTGGGCGAGGATCGGCTTGTCGAACATCCGGCAGTATTCAAACGCCCGCCGCATCAGCTCGGCGTCGTAGACCGGCGAGCCGTCGTCGCTGAAGGCGACCGCGCCGGCCTCGACCAGCTGGCCGATCTCGGCCAGTTCCTTCCCGGCTCGATCCCGGCTGACACAGCCGACAACGAAGACGTTGCAGGTGTCGGCCCGGGCCGCCTTCTGACGAATAAACTCGACGTTGGCCTGGGTGTCGATCGGCGGCTCGGTGTTGGGAATGCAGGCGACACTGGTGAAGCCGCCGGCCAGCGCCGCCCGGGTGCCGGTCTCGATCGTCTCGTCCTCTTCCCGGCCCGGCTCCCGCAGATGGACATGCATGTCGATGAGGCCGGGGGTGACCACCAGCCCCTCGGCGTCGATCGTCTCATCGACCTTGCCGAGCGGCTGGCTCCCGGTCTGGCCGATCGAGACGACGAGCCCGTCGCGGATCAGCAGATCGGCGACCCGGTCGATCCCCTGGCTGGGGTCGACGACACGGCCACCGCGAATCAGCATCGACGCCATCAGACAATCCTTTCCTGCTCGACCCCGCGAGGGCCGTCGGCCGCGGGCGGCTTTCCAGCCGACCGCCGGCCGCCACAGATCAGCCAGAGCACGGCCATCCGCACCGCCAGGCCGTTGGTGACCTGATCGAGGATCAACGACTGGGGGCAGTCGGCCACGTCGGCGGTCACCTCGACGCCCCGGTTGATCGGACCTGGCGCGAGGATCACGAGGTCGCGTTTGGCCCGCCGCAGTCGCTCGCGGTTCATCGCGTAAAGGTGGGCATATTCCCGCACCGACGGGAACGGGCTGGTGTGCTGCCGCTCAAACTGGATCCGCAGCAAATTGAGCACGTCGCAGCGGGGCAGGATCGCGTCGAGATCGTGGGAGATTTCAACGCCCAACTCCTGCCAGCGTTCCGATACCAGCGTCGGCGGCCCGCAGAGAATCACCCGCGCCCCGAGTTTCTTCAGTCCCCAGAGGTTTGAACGGGCCGTCCGGCTGTGGGCGATGTCGCCGACCAGGCCGACGGTGAGGCCCCGCAGGTCGCCGAGCCGTTCGCGGATCGACAGGATGTCGAGCAACCCCTGCGTGGGATGGGCATGGGGACCGTCACCGGCGTTGATCACCCCGACGTCAAGGTGGCCGGCGAGCAGGTGCGGCGTGCCCGGCGTGGCGTGCCGGACAACCACCGCGTCGATCCCCATCGCCTCGAGGTTCTTGGCCGTGTCGATAAACGACTCGCCCTTCGAAAGGCTGCTGGTCGAGGCCGAAAAGTCGATCACGTCGGCACCGAGCCGGCGGGCGGCGAGGGCAAAGCTCGTCTTGGTGCGGGTCGAATTCTCGAAAAAGAGGTTGACGACCGCTGCCCCGGCAAGCACGTCGATTTTTCTCCGACAGCCGTCGGTCGCCTCTTTGCAGAGCACGGCGGTGTCGAGAATCAGGCTGATCTCGTCCGCGGTAAGTTCCTCGAGGTCGAGCAGGTTTTGGTGCGACCAGCCGGCGGTCGGCAGCCGGTGCGGAAGCGGCCCCGGAGCGGCGGTGGCAGACTGTTCGGGCATGGGTCCTTGATTTCTCGACGGTCGGGACTGCGAGGCGTTGCAAACGGTCAGGGAACGGCGGTGCTGCCGTCGCGATTCCGCGCGAAATTGGCGATGGCTCGAACCGGCCGGCTCCTGCACAGGGCTGCTCCGGCTGCTACGCGGCGTCGCCGACGTGACAGCCGGGTGGCTGCCGAGCCCGCGGCGACTGCCGGCCCCGCCTTGGCCGGGAGTTTAGCAGACCTTCGCCCGAGGGCTGCCGCCAGCCGCCGAGCTGGAACCCGGGACCGAAACTCCCGTCTGATGCCACCGGAGCGATCATTGAATTGTGCTGTTTTCAGGGCTTCCGCGGTCGCCGGGCGGCCCGGTCGGACCGCCGCAGGCGAGTTGCAATGCTGGACTTGCCCCCGGCGGGTGAAAATCCCTACGGTCCGCCGAAATATGTCGTCCGTCTCTGACGACGGGGATTTTTCGGGGCTGCCAAGCCCCGAGGCACGACAGATTTCGCCCCCGACCACGCCCATGCGACACGCCCCAGCAACGCCTTTCCGTCGCCCGATCGCCGCCGGGCTGCTTTGCCTCGCGGTATCGGCCGCCGGCTGCAGCTCGGTGATCACAATGCGAGACGCGCTCCGCGAGAGCGTCGAGCAGGCCGCGGCGATGACGCAGATGTCGACACTCGGTGACCTCGATCCCCCCGCTCCCGAGACCGGGCCGGCCGACCGAGCCGATTACGACGGCACCGGCAGCGAGACCGCTGCGACCTCTGCCGAACTGGCCGATTCGCTCGCTGATGACCCGGCCGCAATCGCCGCCGCGATCGAGGCGGCGATCGCCGACCTGACCGAAACCGACGCCCTCGACACCGCGTCGAAGGCCGCCCTCATCGAAACCCTGCAACTCACCCCGCAGACCGACTGGCCGGTGGTGATCGACGAGTTCACCTCGACGCTCACGGCGTTGCGCGAAGCTGCCGCCGAACCGGTGGCCAAACCGGGTGAAACTGCTGCTGCCATTTCTGCCGCCCCGGCTGCCGCCATCGTCCCCGATTCTCGCGACACCGACGCTGCCACCGATCCGGCAACGACCGAGACCGCCGTCGCCGCGTCTGTCGCGCAGGACGACGCGACGCTTCCAGCCGCCGCAGAGAATCCCGACGCAGTCTCGGTCGCCGCTGCAAGTGAATCACCGCCAAGAATCGAGGAAGTCGCCGCAGCGACGGAGCGGGCACCACCGGCAGTCCGCGACGCGTCTGTCCAGCCGCCACCGCAGCAGCGGTCCGAAGCAGCCGGGCCGCCGCCGTCGACCACCGCGACATCGGCGGAGGCGTCGCTTGCTGCGCAGTCGCTGCCGGAGAACTCACCTGCTGCGGCGGCCGACTCGCCGACAGCCGCTGCAGCGGCTGACTTCCTGGCAATCAAGAATCCCTGTCTGGCCCGACAGGTGCGGGGCTGGGGGCTCGTCGACCGCTTCGACCCGGCCGAACTTCACCCCGGTGCCGAGGTGATCGCCTACTTTGAGTTGACTGGCATTCACTCAGAGCCGGCCGGAAATGGCGTCCGCACCAGCATCGACACGCGGCTCCGGCTGGAGGATCCGCTCGGCAACCGGCTTCATGCGTGGTCGTTTCCACCGCTGACAGAAACGTGCGGGGCCCGGCGCCGCGACTACTTCGCCCGCTATCTCCTCGACCTGCCGAACGAACTGCCACCGGGCAACCACCAGCTCGTGCTCACCGTCACCGATCTTCAGGCGGGGAACACCGCCGAAGCGACGATCCCGCTGCCTGTGACGGCCCGCTAGCCGTCGTTTCTAACGGCCGGCGATGGCACTGCTGTGCGGTACGAAACGTGCTGCCTGAGCTGTCCGGGACTCGAGAGCGGTCTTTGAAAGGGAACGCCGCCGTCCGGCGTGGGTCGGGGTGCCAGTGCCCTGTCACCTGACACTCGCTGCGGCCCTCCCGGCCTTCGCTCGTTCGCAGCTGCCTGCGGTCCGGCAGCCATGGCTCCGCTGGCTGGCCACGCCAGCTGCTGGCGAGCTTCACGAGCTTTCCGGGCACGGCCCCCCTCCTGGAATTTCACGTGGGGATTTGATCGGCAGTCTGCGACCGCAGGCTGTCGGCCGCGGCCGGCTCACCCGGGGCCGCTCAGCGGACCGGCGGGGGCATCGGCTCTGGCAGCGGCCCGCCCGGCGGTCCCCGCCCCTCGTCGAGAAACTCGAGGTCGGTCGTCGCGGGTGAATCCTGCGTCGGTGGAAAGACCTCCAGCTGCAACAAGTCGGCAATCTCAACCGCCCCCCGCCAGCGGGCCAGCTGGGCATCGACATAGGCGAGTTCGGTCTCCGTAAGAATCCGCTGGGCCTCGAGCAGCCGCAGAAAGGTGAGCTCGCCCTGCGAGTAAAGCAGCTGCGTGACTCGGACCGTTTCCCTGGCCTTCGGCAGGATCAGCTCCTGGTACCACTCGGCGA
>CAZIQV010000164.1:0-5268 GCA_964541275.1 uncultured Chitinophagaceae bacterium
GACGTTCGATGAACTCGCGGCGGGGTTCCACCTTTTCACCCATCAGCACCCGGAAAAGGTCGTCGGCGGCCGCCGCGTCGTCCATCGACACCCGCAGCAGCGTTCGATTTGCCGGGTCGAGGGTTGTCTCGCGGAGCTCTTCTGCGTTCATCTCGCCCAGCCCCTTGAACCGGGTGATCGACAGCCCCTTTTCGCCGGCCCGCCGCACCGCTGCCAGCAGTCCCCGGAGGTCTTCCAGGCCAATCTCGCTCTCACCCCGCCTGAGGACGAAGCGCGGCTCCTCAGTGCCGGTACGATCTTCCGGCAGCAGCGATTCGATCCCGAATCCCATGTCTGCGAGTTCCTTGAGGCCGGCATTGATGCTGCGCACCTCGTGCAGTTCGATCATGATCAACTGGTCGCCGTCGGCATCGGGCTCGGCCGCCCCACCACCGCCCGGCTTGTTCTCATCAGCCTTGCCGGCGGCAAGTTCGCCGCCGGTCTCCCGCTCTTTGCCTTCGACGAAGGCCTCCAGGTCGTCGCGGCTGCAGAACCAGTGCTCCTCGGCGCCGAAGAAGACGTGATACAGCGGTAGTTTGCCGGTGGCCTCGTCGCGGCGGTCAGCATGATCCCGCAGGCTGATTCCCCGCCGCTCAAGGGCAATCAGCGCATCTTCCAAGCCGGCAAGCGTCCGGCAGAGCTTCTGCATGATCTCCCCGGCGATCTCCCGGCCGTCCCCCGGCAGAAAGACCCCGTCGCCAAGTCCTTGATCGAGCAGCTGGTTCTTCATCTCCTCTTCGGTCTGGACGTAGTAGACCTGCTTCTTGCTCCGCACCCGAAACAGCGGCGGCTGGGCGACGTAGACATGCCCGGCGGCAACGAGCTGGTACATCTGCCGATAGAAAAAAGTCAGCAGCAGGGTCCGGATGTGCGAGCCGTCGACATCGGCGTCGGTCATGATGACGATCTTGTCGTACCGCCGCTTGCCAAGGTCAGCCTCCGGCCCAATACCCGCCCCGATCGCCGAGATGACACTGCGGACCTCCTCGTTGGCCAGCACCTTGTCTTCACGACTCTTGTAGGCGTTGATGATCTTGCCCCGCAGCGGCAGAATCGCCTGATACTCCCGCAGCCGGCCACCCTCGGCTGACCCGCCGGCAGAGTCACCCTCAACCAGGTAAAGCTCGCACTTGGTCATGTCCTTGCTCGTGCAGTCCCTTAACTTGCCAGGCAGGCCGCCGCCGGAGAGGGCGCCTTTGCGTTCCCGCAACAATGCCTTGGCTTTCTGGGCGGCCGTGCGGGCTTCGGCTGCAAGCACACCCTTCTGAACGATCGCCTTGGCGGTCTTGGGGTGCTCCTCGAGAAATTTCGCCAGAAACTCACCCACCGCCGAATTGATGACGCTCTCGACCTCGCTGTTGCCAAGCTTGGTCTTGGTCTGGCCCTCAAACTGTGGATCGGGTACCCGCACGCTCACGACGGCGGTGAGCCCCTCGCGGATGTCGTCACCGGTCGGCGTCAGGTCCTTGTAAATCCCCGCCTTTTTCCCATAGGCGTTGATGCTGCGGGTGAGGGCCGAGCGGAAACCGGAAACATGCGTGCCCCCTTCGTTGGTCGAAATGTTGTTGACGTAGCTATGGAGGTTCTCGGTGAATTCACCGGTGTACTGCAGGGCGATGTCCCAGGTGATCCCTTCGGTTTCCCCGGTCAGCGAGATCACTTCCGGGTGCAGGGCGTCACTTGAGCGATTGAGCCACTCGATGAATTCTTCAACGCCCCGCTCGTAGAAGAACTCCTCGGTCCGGCCGCTGCCGGCGTCGGTGAAGACGATCTTCACACCGGAATTGAGAAAGGCGAGTTCCTGAAGTCGCCTGGCGAGGATATCGCCCGAGAACTTCGTCTGCGGAAAGATCTGCGGGTCGGGCTTGAAGGTGGTCTTCGTCCCGGTTCCGGCGGCGGTGCCCATCTTCCGAACCTGGCCGGCCGGCTCTCCCCGCTGGTACTCCTGCTGCCAGAGATGACCGTCGCGAGCCACCTCGACCTCGCACCACTCCGACAGGAAATTCACCACCGTCACGCCGACCCCATGCAGGCCACCGGAGGTCTGGTAGGCGCCCTTGTCGAACTTGCCGCCGAACTTGAGCACGGTCATCACCCCTTCGAGGGTCGAGATCTCGCGATCCATCTCCGCGGAGAGCTGCTCATGAAGATCGGTTGGAATCCCGCGGCCGTCATCCTCGACCGTCACGCTGCCGTCGACGTTGATCGTGACCGCCACCCGCTTGGCGTAGCCGGCCATGCACTCGTCAATCGAGTTGTCGACCACCTCGTAGACCAGGTGATGCAGGCCCCGGGTAGTGTTGTCACCGATGTACATTCCGAACCGCTCACGAACGTGATCGCGGTCAGAGAGGTGCTTCAGTGCAGTGCCGGTGTAATCGGGCTGGGCGGGGTCATCGGCGGGCGACGGGGTGGATTCGGCCATGGACAGCTTTCAACAGGGGCGATGGGGGAAACGGTCTGACAATTCTGAGGTACCGCTGATACGCGTCAGCGGCCGGCATCGATCAGCAGCCGGCAGCGGATATCGGTGATGCCCTCGGCCGGAAGCAGTCGCTGCAGTTCGCCGAGCACTTCCCGCTTGTGGAAACCAAACTCCTGCACCAACGCCGAGTGACTGACAAAGACTTCCAGCACGCCCCGCCGAACCATGCCGGGCTGGGAACTGCCCGCAAAGTTTGCCGGCACGACTGCCGCCCACGCCGTCTGCAGGGCATCGCTGCCCTGCTGCCGGTCGTAGCCGGCCCGGGCCATCAGCCGGGAAAGCAGACTGCCAAGGGGTCGCGGGTCGGGCATGGGGCGAACCGGTTTCAAACGCGGTGACTCGACGGTTCCGGGGGCTGCTTCACCGCGGGCGGCAGTGATGAGCCTCGGAAATCCTGCGGGTGATGACCTTTGAATGACGGAATGAATCTGGGTGAATGATGTCGTGGTGGCGGCAGTCGCGGACCGCCAACTGCGGACGGGGGCGGCCCGTCTTTCCGCGATCAGGCAGCTAGTCGGCCGCCAGCGGCATCACGCAGTAGGCGTAGCCGTCATCGGTGCGGCAGACGCAGGCGCTTTGGCTGTCGGTCAGTTCGATGTCGATGCCGGTTCCCGGGTCGAGCACCCGCAGAAAGTCGCTGACAAAGCGGGGGTCGAGTTTGATCTTCACCGACTCACCGGTGAACTCCAGCGGCATCTCCACTCGGCTCTGACCGCTCTCAGCCGACTGGCCGGCGAGGACAAGCTGCCCGGACTCAAAGCTGAAATCGACCCCTTTTGACTGCTCGCTGGTCACGATGGCAGCCTGCCGCACCGCCGAGAGCAGCGGGCCGGCGACAACTTTGACGATCACCGCCTCAGGCCGGTCGGGGAAAACGTCCCGCCACCGCGGAAACCGTCCCTCGACGAGCCGCGCCGAGATCGTGGTGTGGCCGGTGTGGATCAGGATGTCGCTCCCTTGGACGGCGAGCTTTACCGGCGTTTCGACCCCGCCGAGACTGCGTTCGATCAGCTGCATTGCCCGGGCGGGCACAATCGGCTGAGTCGCTGGCGGCTCGCCCCCTTGGACCGTCGCCGGCCCTTCCATTTTTGCCAGCCGGCGGCCATCGGTGCCGACGGCGATCACCCCGGCATCGGTCAGTTCGACAAGAACGCCGCCGAGGGCGTAGCGGCTCGACTCGTTGTCGGTTGCGAAAACCGTCCGCCGAACCAGTTCCCGCACCAGCGGCGTCGCCAATTCAAAACAGGCGTCAGCCGGAAAGGTTGCCACTGCCGGAAACTCCAGCGGATCCTCGGCCGGAAGGCGGAACTGGCTGCGGGCCGCCTTGACGACCGTGGCGGAGCCGTCCGATTCGATCTCGAATGCGGTTCCCGGAGGACTCTCACGGACGATCGCCATCAGCCTGCCACTCGGCAACAAAACGCTGCCCGGAGCCGATGTCTCAACCCCCTCTACCTCGGTTCGGACGCCAATCTCAAGGTCGGTTGCCGAGAGCACAGCAGTGGGGCCATCGACGTCGAGTTTGACGTTGGTGAGAACCGGCTTGGTAGACCGGGACGGGACGACCGCAGCAGCAGTCTGCAGGGCCGCCAGGAGCGGCTCACGGGTGCAACGCAGGTTCATTCGGGGCGTTCATTCCGCTGGGAAACGTGACCGGGAAATCCTGCCGGAACCGGCTGTGGCACTGCCGCAGGCCGACCTTCCGGAGCCCCTCAATCTACCCGATTCGGAGCCTTCCCGCAGGCCAGCCGCCAGGGATTTTTGCCCGCCGCCGGCACCGCGGGAAATCACTGCTTTCAATGAATTTGAAAAAAGAAAAGAGCAATAAAGACAGTGGAACCAGTCGTAGAATCACAAGTAGTGCAAAGCCGGTTTTGTCACCACCGTTCGGCCGTGTCCGTGGGAGTGCTGGCTGCGATTGCAGTGTGCGAACGAGTTGCGGCGGTCTCACCGTCGGCAGAAAATACAAAGATCGGTCGGGTTCCCCCGCGGGGAAGACGGGAAAAAGCGAGGATTGCCGGGATTGCTGGTCGCCGCGTCACGCGGCGGCAGATGTGTTCCACAGGCTGCTTACCCTCGCCCCAAGCGTCGTCCTGCTGGGGGAAGTTTTGCCAACAGGCTGTCGCCACGCCGTTGCTGCAGCCCGGTTGCGGCTGTCGGGTTGGGAGTCGGCTTGGCGATGGCATTGTGGCAGCGGGCTGGTTCGACCCTGCAGGCGATCGGTTCCGAGGTTGCCCGACGGCTGCCGGCGGCTGGTGATGACCGGGACAGGTCGCCGGGCATTCCGGTCGGCCGCCGAGCGATCTGGCAGAATCAACAGTCTGCCGACAGGTCGGCTGACGGTTTGCCGAGGCTTTCGACGATCGCCTCGAGATCTCCGGCGAGCCCGGGATCGGTCTGCAACAACCGGGCGGTGACCTTGAGGCTGTGCAGCACCGTGGTGTGATCGCGGCCGCCACAGAATCCACCGATCGCATGGCTGCTCAGTCCTGTCAGCAAACGCAGGCAATGAATGGCCAAGCCGCGGGGGCGAACATGACGTCGTCGCTGGGACGGTCCGAGCAGGTCGGCAGGGCTCAGGCCATAGTAGCGGGCAACCGCGGCGATGATCCGCCGCGGAGTCGGCTGTTTTCCGGCGCGGGCCGGCTTCCGCGTCGACTGCGAGCGGCTGGCGGTGACCGCTCCGGCGTCGGACTCGCCCAGCGGCAGAACCAGTCCGCCGGTGAGTCGCGACTCAAGCAGCG
>CAZIQV010000165.1:0-5254 GCA_964541275.1 uncultured Chitinophagaceae bacterium
TCGTTGACGGTGATCACGTGAACGCCTTTGCCCTCAAGCGCGTTGAGGTAGGCCGGCAGCGTCGCCACCAGCGTCTTGCCTTCGCCGGTGATCATTTCGGCGATCGCCCCGGCGTGGAGGACCATGCCGCCGATCAGCTGGACGTCGTAGTGCCGCATGCTGAGGAATCGCCGGCCCGCTTCTCGGCAGACGGCAAACGCCTCGACCAGCAGGTCGTCGAGGGTTTCCCCCGCCGCCAGCCGCCGTCTGAACTCAGCGGTCTGGGCTCGCAATTCGGCATCGGACATCGCCTCATAGCGGGGCTCGAGCGAATTGATCGCTTCGATCTTCGGCTCCAACCGCTTGAGGTAGCGGGCGTTCGACGAGCCGAACAGACCGGTGATGAACCGCTCGATCCGGCTGCCGATCGCCGCCGCCAGATTGCTGACGGCGTCCCAGAGGCGTTCCAGTTGTTCCATGGTGGCGGTGGTTGGGGGCAATACGGCGGCAGTCCGGACTTCCGTCGACGCCGGCTGCCGGTCGCGAGCCGTCCGTGCCAGTGGGAAGGGTGGGCACGTTGCGACCGGCTTCGAGAAAACCTTATAACGGATTCTCGCTGTGCCGCCGGTGAAGGGTCAAGGTGACTCTCGGACGGCAACCGGCTGTGGCCATCAACGGGCGGTGGGTGGCCGTGGGGCGGGGTCGAGGCAGGAGGGCAGGAATGCTGGAATTTGGGCGGCGAATCATCGCTGCGGGCGGACTCGCCCTGCTCGTCGGCGGGGCGGCAGCGGCGGCCGTTCCCCGGCCCAACGTGCTGTTCATCGTCTCTGATGATCTCAACAACATGCTCGGCTGCTATGGCGATCGCCTCGCCAAAACACCGCACCTCGACCGGCTTGCCGCCCGGGGTGTCCGCTTTGAACGGGCCTATTGCACCTTCCCGCTCTGCGGGCCAAGTCGGAATTCTTTTTTGACCGGGCTCTACCCCAACGCCACAGGCATTCTCAGGAACGCCCAGATCTTTCGGCAGACGATCCCCGACCAGGTCAGCCTGCCGCAGGCCTTCCGCCGGGCCGGATACTTCGCCGCCCGGATCGGGAAACTCTATCACTACAACGTCCCCCGCAGTGTCGGCACCGACGGGCACGACGACCCCGCCTCGTGGGAGCTGGAACTCAATCCGGCCGGGGTCGACCGGCTGGAAGAAGAGCCGGACATCTTCACGCTATCGCCCGGACGATTTGGCGGCACGCTGAGTTGGTATGCCTCGCCCAAGGCAGATGCGTTCCACACTGACGGCATGATGGCGGCCGATGCCGAATGGGTGCTCAAGCGGTGTGCGGCCGACCGCTCGCGGCCTTTTTTCCTGGCGGTCGGCTTCTTTCGCCCGCACACGCCGTACGTCGCTCCGAGGGAGCCCTATTTCGGCTGGCATCCGGTCGAGACGATGCCGGTGGTCGACGGGATCGCGGCAGATCAGGCCGACCTGCCGGCCCCGGCGCTGGGCAGCTACAAGCGCGAGCAGGACAAGCTCACCGACCCGCTCCGCCGGGAATGCCGGCAGGCCTACAACGCCAGCGTCAGTTTCATGGATGCCCAGGTCGGGCGGGTGGTCGACGCCCTCGACCGGCTCGGGCTCGCTGAGAACACGGTCATCGTCTTCACCAGCGACCACGGCTATCACATGGGGGAGCACGGGCTCTGGCAGAAGCAGAGCCTGTTTGAAGAGAGCGCTCGGGTGCCGCTGTTGATCGTTGCCCCGGGGAGGACCGCGGCCGGCGGTGTGGCGGCGGCGCCCGTGTCGCAGGTCGACCTGTTTCCGACACTCGCCGAACTCTGCGGGGTGCAGGCCCCCGGCAATCTGCAGGGTCAAAGCCTGGTGCCGATGCTTGCCGATCCGACGCAGAAGGGCCGCAACTGGGCCCTGACGCAGGTGGTCCGCCGGCGAAAAGGAGGACAGTTCTTCGGGTATTCGCTGCGGACGCCCCGCTGGCGGTACACCGAATGGGATGAGGCCGCCGCAGGGCGGGAGCTCTACGACCATCAGACCGACCCGCGGGAACTGACCAACCTCGCCGACGATCCGGCGCATGCCGACACGCTGGCGGAACTCGCCGGGCGACTCCGTGCGGCGGTTGCCGATACCCTGCCGGCCGCAGGGACCATTCCCGAGGTCAAGCCGGGTGGCTGGGAGATTATCCTGCAGGAGTGAGCCCCGCGTGACTCCGGGGTGGCGGTCGGTCGCGCAGGCGACAGGTGGCGTCGTCGCGGCGGGCAAGCTCCGCGGGATTACCACCGACGTTTTGACCCGGTTGCGAGACGGCGGCGATATTTCGGGGCGAGTCTCGAGAGGTGGCAACGTGTGCGGACCTTTTTTGAAGCGGAACTCAGCAGTCTGGGTTGCCGTCGGCCTGGCCCTCGCCGGGCCGGGCGTCGACGCGAGTGCGACAACTCCGCCGGCTCGTCCCAATATCATCCTGATCCTCGCCGACGATCTCGGCTGGGCCGACCCCGGCTTCCACGGCGGCGACCCGTCGCTGACGCCGAACATCGATCGGCTCGCCAGGGAGGGCACCCGATTCGAACAGTTCCTGATGACACCGGTCTGTGCGACGACCCGGGCGGCGTTGCTGACGGGACGGTATCCCTTCCGCACCTGGATGGACTGGCGGAGCGAGGACTTTGGCAAGCCGAACTACCTCCGGCTGCTCGGCCGGGACCTGCCTCGGCTGTCCGACGGGACCCCGACCCGGGCGATCCATGGCCTGCCGACGGAGGAGCGAACGCTCGCCGAAGCCCTGCGGGAAGCCGGCTACGAGACAGCCGTCCTCGGCAAGTGGCACCTCGGGGAATGGCTGCCGGAACACCTGCCGCTGGGCCAGGGGTTTGACCATCAGTACGGACACTACGGCTGGGGAATCGACTACAACCGCTACACGATTCCGCACAACGCCCCCGCGATCTTCTGCGTCTACGACTGGCACCGCGACCAGCAGCCGGTGTTTGAGCAGGGGTATGCCACCGACCTGATCGCCAACGAGGCGGTTCGGCTGATCGGCAGCCGGGCGGATGACCGTCCTTTTTTTCACTACGTCGCCTTTAACGCCATCCACGGGCCGCTTGAGGAGATCCCAAGACACCAGCATCTCGACAAGCGGGCGGCGGCAATCCGTTGCCTTGACGAGGCCGTCGGCCGAATCGTCGCCGCAGTCGACCAGGCGGGGCTCGCGGAGGAGACCCTGGTGATTTTCACCAACGACAACGGCGGGCTTACCGAAGAGGTCAACCGGCCTTGGCGGGGCACCAAGAACACGACCTACGAAGGGGGCATCCGGGTGCCGTTCGTGGCCCGGTGGCCGGGCAGGATTGCCGCGGGCGGTGAAAACCGCGAACTGATGCACGTCACCGATCTCTATCCGACACTTGTTCAACTCGCCGGCGGATCGCTGCAGCAGCCGCTGCCGCTCGATGGGATCGGCATGCGGGAGACCCTGCTCGACGGCCATCCCAGCCGACGGACCGAAGTGATTATCGAGGCTTCCGGAAGTGTCCGGCTACCGACGATCCGGCAGGGTCGCTACAAGCTGGTCGGCAAGGCCCTCTACGATCTTGTCACCGATCCGGGGGAGCGGACTGACATCGCAGCTGCCCGCCCGGCGGTTGGTGAGCGGCTTCGGACCCGGCTGGCGGAGGTTTCCGCCACCCGGCCGCCGCTCGACCCGGCGGCGGAGCTGATGGAGCCGGCCCTTCCTTTCGTCTACGGCCGCGACGAGAATCAGCGGGTTCCTGACTGGCTGCGGCGGCATGTCAGCGGCCTGCGAGCACTGCAGCCGCAGACCTACCCGCCAGGGGAGACGCCCTGGCCCCAGCCGCCGCGGGACGGGAAGATCCGGTATACCGGTGATGGCCGCTGACCGGACCGGGGCGAGCGGCAGGCCTGCGGGGCCGCCGCCGTTTGAGTGACCCGAGCCTGTCGAGGAAGTCGTGATGCCCCCTTCACCCCCGCACGCCGGTGACCTTCGGGGGCGGTTGCGATTTCTCGGAACCGGTACCAGCGTCGGCGTGCCGGTGGTCGGCTGCCGCTGTCCCGTCTGCACCAGCGACGACCCTCGCAACCGCCGCAGCCGCACCAGCGTCGTGCTGGGACTGCCCGAGGGGACGCTGTTGATCGACACCACGCCCGATCTGCGGATGCAACTGCTGCGGGAGGGGATCGGCCGGGTCGACGCCATCCTCTACACCCACGATCACGTCGACCATGTCTACGGCCTCGACGATATCCGGCCGCTGTGTCAACTGCAGGGCGGACCGCTGCCGGTCTATTGCGAGGCCCGGGTGGAACGCCGCATCCGGCGGGCGTTCGACTATGCCTTCGAGCCGCCGGCGGCGGTCGGTGGCGGGCTGCCGAAGATGACGCTTCAGCAGATCGATACGACGCCCTTCGACCTGCTCGGGACAACGGTCACCCCGTTGCGGCTGCGGCATGGTGTCTTCGATGTGCTTGGATTTCGCTTCGGGAATGTGGCCTACTGCACCGACACCAATGAAATCCCCGAGTCGACCTGGCCCCTGCTGGCAGGCCTTGACCTGTTGGTGCTCGACTGCCTGCGGGCGACACGGCATCCGACGCACTTCTCGATCACCGAGGCGATCGCGGTGGCCCGGCGGGTGGCTGCCCGCCGCACCCTCTTCGTGCATATGAGCCACGAGGTCGACCATGCCGCCGTGGCGGCGACACTGCCGGCGGGAATCGATCTCGCCTTCGACGGCCTGACGGTCTCCCTCGCCTAGCTGTCCGGGAACAACGCCGTTCCGGGGTCTTTGCCCGAGGATGCGGGCACCCGATGATCCACCCGGGCAACCACCGAAAACGCAGCCGCCGGTTTTCGGGGCTGACAACCGCCGCATCCTCTGGCGGCAGACGTCCCCGACAGTCTGCGAGGCAGTCGAGCGACGGCAAACGGGACCGGATCAGCTGGCATCGGCCGCGGCGGCGAGCCCCCGGAGAACGCAGTCTTTGACCGCGGCGACCTCGCAGCCGACGAGCACATCGAGGTTTGGCTTCCACTGCCGCACCTGCCGCCGGTCGATCACCAGCATGCCGGAGGTCAGTTCCCCCCGGGTTTCGACGTCGGCGGCGACCGTCTGGCGGCGGAAGAGTTCCGGATTGGTCACCGCCACGAGCGAGACGGCGTCGTGCAGGTGAATCCCCTCCCGGCCGAGCAGCTGGCGGTGGGCCCGAAAGGCGTGAGGGAGCATCCGGCCGAGGATGCGG
>CAZIQV010000166.1:0-5251 GCA_964541275.1 uncultured Chitinophagaceae bacterium
TGGGAGCCCCGCGAGGACGGCGTGTAACTCGGGATTGGTCGCCGCATCATAGGCGACCACCCGCTTGTGCAACTGCCGCTGGTGGCCGAACAGGCCGGCGAGCAACCGCTCAGCGACCGGGTCCGTACTTGCGTCGCCGAGCAAGGCGACGAAGCCGGCATCGTCGCTGCGGGTCATCCGGCCGATGTCGAGCTGGTCGCGGCAGAGCCAGACCACCCGCTGGAGCATTGCCGTGGCAGACCGCACGGCATGATGCCAGTAGACCTCGCTGAACATGACATAGCGGGCAAAGACCAGCAGCTCGGCCGCGGTGCGGCCTTTCTCGGTAATCGCCAGGGCTTCGGCAGACTCATCGAGGCAGAGGCTGGCCAGCAGCCGCTCCTGGTCAAAGTGCCGGCCGTAGGGCACGCCGGCGTGCAGACTGTCCCGGGCGAGATAATCCATTTTGTCGACATCGATCGGTCCGGAGAGCAGCGAATGGATGATCCGTCCCGCCGGATCGGCCGCGGTTCCGAGGAGCAACTCAGCCAGCCTGTCGACCGAGATCCCCCAATCGGCTTCCAGCAGCGGGCCGATCTCGCTGCCGCTGAGAATGTCGCCGACGAGTGTCTCGTGGCGGGGAATGCCGGGCAGACCCATGTCTTCGATCGGATGGCAGTAGGGCCAGTGGCCGACATCGTGGACCAAGGCCGCCACGAGAAAGGCGGCGGCGTCCGTCTCGGTGATCGTTCGGGCAAACCGCGGGTCGGCCTGAAGACTGGTGAGAAAATCGATTGCCAGACAGTAGACGCCCAGCGAGTGTTCCAGCCGCGAATGGACCGCCCCGGGATAGACGAGGGCGACGAGGCCGAGTTGCCTCACCGCAGCCAGCCGCCGCAGGGGCGGTGTGTCGAGCAGTCGCCTGACGCGGGCGGACAGCGGCACGGTCACTCCGGGCGGGATTCGCACCCCACCGGCGGCATGCCGCGGCTTCAGTTCGGGAAGGTCGGGAAATGGCATCGGCTACGCGGCGGCAGCCGCGGGAACAGGCGGATTGGGCTGGCGGCCGGTCAGACCGGCGGCGAGAGTCCGGCGAGATACCGCATCAATGCCGTCAGCACGACGTAGAGCGTGTAGTGGCCGACGCCGACCTCCCAGTCGAGGTCAAAGCAGGTGATGGCGGCAAGGCCGCCGGCGAACAGGAAGAAGGGGGCGGCGAACGTCCACTGCCAAATCTCAAGCTCGCCGGTGATCAGCGTGCCCCGCACCAGCCAGAGCCCGGCGTAGACGAGGCTGCAGGCGAGCACCCGCAGGGCCAGCGACCGGCCGCTGTAGCCCTGCAATTCCTTGTCGCGGACAACGGCGTAGCCGATCCGAGTGGTCGGCACAGCCGTCGCCACCGCTGCGACTGCCAGCAGCCAGGTCGGGATCGCGGGCCCGGCGTCGGTGCGGAAGATGCGTCCGGCGGCGAATGCCGCCACCAACAGGGCGAGCAGGGCCGCCACCACCAGCGTGACCGTCACCGGCGACGGGGCCGCCCGTTCAAAGACGATCGGCGCCGTCGGCATCCGCCCCGATGCCGACGAGCTTGCCGGTCGGTCGGGTTCGTGGATCGTGACCGCTGCCGGCTTGGGGATCACGATCGGATTCTTGCACTTCGGGCAGGGGCCTGTCTGGCCGGCGAACTTGTCGCTGACACGAAAGCGGGCCTGGCACTTGGAGCAGACGACGGAAATGGCCATGGGCAGAAAGGGTGAGAAAGTCGTTCAGGGGCCCGGTTTCAGGGTGTACAGTAGAGGGAAGTTGTCCCGCTCGCGATCAGGGCGGAGAATCTGCCGCCCTTCTGAATCATGACGCAATCTACCACCATCACGTTTACCTGCCCCCAGGGCCACCGCATTAGTGTGCCGGCGAAACTGGCGGGAAAAACCGGCAGCTGCTCAAAATGTGGCACCAAGGTGACCATCCCGGCTGCTGAGTCACAGCCGGCCGACGAACCGCCCGGCTCGGCGATTGTCAGCGATCTGTCGGGGACGGCGATTTCCTCGGCCGACCTGCTCGGTGATGCGGTTTCCCCGGCCTCTCCGGTCGCGATCGAACCGGCGGCGGGGCCGGCGGTCGAGAGCCCAACTGCCCGACTGATCGCCCGGCTGTGGCAGGAACGGTCCCACGGTGGTGAGGTCGAACTGCATCTCACCGGGAGTTCCCGGCCGATTCTGCCGCAGTTTTTTGAACGGGATTGGTCGCAGGGCAGCCACGCCCTGTTCGGCCGACAGGAGCCTGACGGCACGATCACGCTTGAAGCGGTGGCCTGGGAGTCGATCCAACGGGTGGTCGTCCGCAAGGTCCAGGGGTTGCCCGACGGGATGTTCCTCGACGAGGGTGAGACCTGACCCCTCGCCGGCCCTGCGGCGTTCATTGGTCGTCGTCGAGGTCCCCCTCGGTGATCATCGTGAATCCCTTGCGGCCGAGCGTCTCGAGCCCCATTTCGGTGTTATCGACCATCAACGCGACCACGGGCCGGCCGCGGGGACGCATCAATACCGGGTAGGCCTGGATGATGTTGACCTCGGCCTGGAGCAGCGCTGTGCAGATTCGCACCAGCGGTTGCGGGTCATCGGGCAGTTCCACCCCGATCAGGTCGCTTTCGATGATTGCCAGGCCCGCCCGCTCGAGAATCTCGCGGCCCTGTTCCGGGTGGCTCAGCAGAAACCGCACAAAGGCACACTCCCCGGCGTCGCTGATCGAGAGGGCGACAATCCGCACCCGGGTGCCGGCGAACCGACGGACGAGTTCGAGCAATTGCCCGACTCGATTCTCCAAAAACACCGTGAACTGCCGGAGCGTCGGCCAGTTTCTGCCGCGGGCGGTCGCAAACCCGACTGCCGCACCCTCACCCGCGTCGCCGAAGCTCATGATCTCTCCAGTGTCGTTGACGCCTTGTTGCCAGGCGGCAGAATAGGGGCGTTTTGACCCGCAGGTCAAATCGAACCCAGGCCGCCCTTCGCTGTTTCCCGCCATTCGAGAGGTCGTCTGTGCCAGACCCGGCCACCGCCCCTGTTGTCGTCCACGAACTGGAGATTCGGGTCCGCTACCAAGAGACTGACGGCCAACGGCGGGTCCATCACGCCAACTATCTCACCTATTTCGAGATGGGCCGGACCGAGATGCTGCGGGCCCAGGGCCGAACCTACCGCGGCTTCGAGGACGCGGGCTTGTTTATGGTTGTCGCCGAGGCCAACTGCCGCTATCAGGCGGCGGCGGAATACGACGACCTGCTGCTGCTGCGGACGCGGGTTGAGAAGATTTCCGCCGCGAGCATCCGGCACGCCTACGAGCTGATCCGCGACACACAGATCATCGCGACCGGCACGACACTGGTGGTCTGCGTCGATCGCAGCGGCCGGATCCGCCGGCTGCCTGACTGGATGCTGGCGGGCTGAGGTGGCGCGGCCGGGAAATCCTCACATCGCTGGGGTAGGCTGATGCCGCCACTGTGGAGGACACCATGCGCGAACCAGCCAACGGCATCGATCCGACGGCCCAGCGGGCCCTGGCGATCAATCTCAACAGCGATGTCTACGGCACCTTCGCCGAGATTGGTGCCGGCCAGGAGGTAGCTCGCTGGTTCTTTTCGGTCGGCGGAGCGGCCGGCACCGTCGCCAAGACGATGTCGGCCTACGATATGACCGTGAGCGACGCGATCTACGGGCAGGCGCCCCGGTATGTTTCGCGGGAGCGGGTCGAGGAGATGCTGACCCACGAGTATCAGCTGCTTCAGGAGCGGCTCGATGCGGCCCGGGGCGAGCGAACCCGGTTTTTCGCCTTCGCCGACACGGCCGCCGCCCGGTCCTTCAGTGGCGGCAATGAGTGCCATGCCTGGGTCGGTGTCCGCTTTCAGCATGCCTGTCGCGTGCCTCCCAGCACCATGCTGCTGCACGTGCGGCTGCTCGACCCCAGCAATGCCCTGCAGCAGGATGCCCTGGGCCGGCTCGGGGTCAATCTGCTGCACGCGTTGCTGACCGACTGGAAGCAGCCCCGCCGGGTCATCGAGAATCTGCTGGCCGATATCGGCCGCGAGCGGCTGGAGATCGACTGGATTCACGTCACCGGCCCAGCCTTTGCGGGCAGTGACAACCGGCTGCTGGGGTTGCACCTGGTGAGGCTGGGGCTGACGCCAGCGCTGCTCTTCGGCACCGACGGCACACCGCTGCTCGCCTCGGAGTCGATCCGCCACGCCGAGGTGCTGATCGAGCGGGGGAGGTTTGCACCGGTGACGTCGCTCAACCTCGAAATGCTGGCGGCAGCCCGCGAGGTGTTCGTCGCCGAGGGGCAGCCTGCCGGCGACCAGGCCCGGCCGCCGCAGGTTCGCGAAATCATGGAACTGACCATGAACAACCTCCGCGACCGCGGGCAGACCGAAGATGCGGAATTTCTCACGCGGGTCGATCTGCTTTCGGCCACCGGCAAGATGGTGCTTGTCAGCGACCTTGCCGCCTTCCACGAGTTGGGTGAGTATCTCGCCGCCCGGCATGTCGACCGGACCGGGCTCGTGCTCGGCCTGCCGCTGCTGCGGGAACTGTTCAACGAGAGCCACTACAGCCGGCTCGCCGGCGGCATCCTCGAGGCCTTCGGCCGGCTGTTCACCCAGGCCGTGCGGCTCTATGTCTATCCAACCCGCGACGTCATCGACGGCCGGGTGGTCACCTCCGACACGCTCACCGTCGCCCCGCACCTGTCGCATCTGCTTGAGCATCTGCGGGTCAACGGGCTGATTTGCGGGCTTTCCTGCGACGAGGCGACGCTGCGAACCTACTCCAGCGAGGAGGTCCGCAGCCGCATCTGTTCCGGCGATCCGGCTTGGAAAGAACTCGTCGCTCCGGCGGTGGCCGCGGCGATTGAGCAGCACGGCTTCTTCGGTGCCCGCTGCAATCCGTGATTTGCTGAAACTGTCCGGCGCCGACGTCCGTCGCTTTGTGCCTCCGGGAGGTCTGGCTGGCCGCCGCGGCGTCGGCTGCCCTACCGTTGCTCGACGTGCCGCAGGCGGCGGCTGGTGTGTCCAGGGCTGGAGCGTCTGCATCCGTTGTCGGCGATTGCCGGCACTACTTCGAGGAGAATGTTCCGATGAGCCTTGCAGCAGAACGGGAACTTGAGCACGTTGGTGAAACCGCCGGCTGTTCCGACCACGACCACGACCTGATCCACGAGTTGAGCCGGCGGCTCGACAGCCTCTGGCGGTACGACCAGTACATCGCCAACGCCGAATGGCGGG
>CAZIQV010000167.1:0-5248 GCA_964541275.1 uncultured Chitinophagaceae bacterium
CGGGCCGTCGGCCACGGCCAGCGGCTCAACGCCCCCCTGGCAATCATCGACAAGCGGCGGCTCAGCGCCGACACGACGACCAGCGCGAACATCATTGGAGCCGCCGTCGAAGGCAAGGTCGCCCTGATGTTCGACGACATGATCAGCACGGCCGGCTCGATCTGTTCCGCCGCCGAGGTGCTTCATCAGCACGGCGCAAGCCAAATTTTTGCGGCGGCCACCCACGGCCTGCTCGTCGGCCCGGCGGGAGAACGGCTGCGGGCCGCCCCCTTCGCCGGCATCATCGTGACCGACTCAATTCCCCTCCCAGCGGAGAAGAAACTCCCCAACATCACGGTCCTCTCGGTGGCCAGCCTCCTCGGCCAGGCGATCAAGCGGATTCACCGCAACGAGTCGGTCAGCATGATGTTCCAGTGACCTGCCGACCGAAAGTGAGCCGTTTTTCCCGGCTGGCTTGCGATTTGTCTCCGGAATGGCACAATACGGGGCCCGAATTCGAGGAGCCCCATCATGAGTGATTCCCTAGAGGTCCTGCCCCGTGACGTCACGGGCACCCGCAACTGCCGGAAACTGCGGCGGGAAGGCACGATCCCGGCCGTGCTTTACGGCCACGGAGAGCAGTGCGTCGACCTGGCCCTGTCGCGAGAATCGGTCGAGGCGATGGTTCGCCACGGCAGTCGAACCGTCGAACTGCGGGGAGCGGTAAACACCCCAGCGCTGGTTCGCGAACTGCAATGGAACACCTACGGGACCGAACCGCTCCACGTCGATTTCCTCCGGATCGATCTCTCAGAGAAGATTCTCGTCACCGTGCCTGTCGAACTGCGTGGGGAATGCCCGGGCGTCAAGGCCGGCGGAGCGTTCAAGCATGTGCTGCAAGACATCGAGGTTGAGTGCACCGCCCAGACGATTCCCGACGCCGCAGTCGCTCACATCGCGCATCTCGAGGCGGGCTCCGTGCTCCGGGTGAAGCACTTGGAACTCCCAGCCGGCACGCGATGCACGGCGACGCCGGCGGAGGTGGTGATCTCATGCCTGCTCCCGGGGCAAAAACTTGAGGAGGCGACCGACCTCGGCGAGGCTTCCGAGGAGCTTCCTGCCGGAAACGAATCTGCGGCCGTGGCTGGCGAGCAGGCGTGAGGCTTTTGGTCGGTCTGGGCAACCCGGGCAAGAAATATCATGGAACCCGGCACAATATTGGTTTTGATGTGCTGGAAGTCCTCGCTGCCAGGGCGGGGAACCCGGCTCGCCGGCAGCGGTTTCAGGGCGAGTATTGCCAGGTTTCGCTCGGCGGTTTCCCTGCCATGCTGCTCTGGCCCCTCACCTGGATGAATCTCAGCGGCGGCAGCGTCCGCGCAGTCCGTGACTTCTACAAGCTTGAACACCCCGGCATTCTCGTGATCTGCGACGACTTCCAGCTACCGCTCGGAACCATCAGACTGCGGTCACGAGGATCGGCGGGCGGCCAGAAAGGCCTCGCCGACATCCTCCGGCAACTCGGTGATCAGGCCATTCCGCGGCTGAGAGTCGGCATCGGCCCGGTCCCGGCCGGCCGTGATCCTGCCGATTTTGTGCTCGCTCGGTTCTCGGCAGCGGACCGTCCCGATGCCGACGCCGCCATCGGGCGTGCCGCCGATGCAGCCGAGGCCTGGCTGGCCAGTGGCATTGAACAGGCCATGAACCGCTACAACTAGCTCGCAGCCCCCTTTCGCTTCTTTCCCTTCGACAACGCCTTTTCCCCTTTCCTGTTTCTGCTGGAGTCCGCCCATGAATGTCTATGAAGGAATGTTCATCCTCGACCTCACCAAATACGCCCGCGACCCGGAGTCGGTGACCGGCCAACTCAATGAACTCATCTCCGAGTTCGGCGGTGAGGTGCTGGTCTCCCAACTCTGGGATGAGCGGAAACTCGCCTATCCGATCAAGAACCAGAAAAAGGGCGCCTATTGGCTGATCTACTTCCGGATGGACGGGGGCAATCTCGTCGCCTTTGAGCGGCAGTGCGAACTCAACGACAACCTGCTGCGGCGGCTGATTCTCAAGATCGATCCCCGGCTTGCCGAGCCGCTCGTCCAGCACGCTCAGGCGGGGGAGACGACAGCGGCGAAGCCGGCGGCTACCCGCTGACGTCCGCAAGGGTTGCAGCAATCGGGAAAACCTCGTACGATAACTGAACAAGAGTTCACCCTCCTGCCAGTTGCCGGCTCAGCCTGACCGGTAAGCCAGCATTCGACATCTCCCCGCGAACGAGAAAAGGAAGCACTGCCATGGCCAGCAGCATGAATCGGGTTTTCCTCATGGGCAACGTCACCCGCGACCCGGAGTTGCGATACATCTCCAACGGGACGGCCGTCACCGATGTCGGCCTGGCGATCAACGACCGGCGAAAGACCGCCTCCGGCGAATGGATCGAGGAAACGACATTTGTCGACATCACGCTCTGGGGACGCACGGCGGAAATCGCTGGTGAATACGTCACCAAGGGCTCTCCCCTGCTCGTCGAGGGCCGGCTCAAACTCGACACCTGGGAGAAGGACGGCAAAAAAAATTCGAAATTGCGGGTGGTTGGCGACCGGATGCACCTGATCGGGTCTCGCGGTGGAAACCGTCCCGAGAGCGGGTCTGGTGGCAATCGGGGCCGGGGCGGCCGGCCGGACGATTTCGACCCGTCGGGAGGGTATGATGCTGACTCGGGCGTCGGCTCGGCAAACACCGCCCCGGGCGTCGAGGATGACATCCCGTTTTAGAGGGCGTCCCGCCGCATCAAGTCCCGCAGAGTCCTCACGTCCACCCATCACGAAGCCACCGAGGAGCCTCCCATGGCCACAGCAACTGTCAACCCGAAGCGGACCAAACGACCCAAGCGTCTTCCGAAGGGAAGCCGCGGCGGCATCGAACTGCTCCTGATTCAGAATGTTGAACACCTCGGAAAGCAGGGAGAAGTGGTCGAGGTCCGCCCCGGCTATGCGACGAATTACCTGTTGCCGCAGGGACTGGCAACGATCGCCACGGATCATCACAAACGGATGGTCGCGAAACACAAGGCAAAGCTTGAGGCGATTGCCCGAGAACGGTTGGCCGGTCTCCGCAGCCTGCTGGAGGAACTGGTCCGGACCAGCGTCACGATCGAGGCCAATGCCAACGACGAGGGACACCTCTACGGCTCGGTCGGCGCGGCAGAGATCTCCCGGTCGCTCAAACAGCAAGACCTCGTCGTGGCGGCCGACCAGATCATCCTGCAGGGTCCGCTCAAGGAGGTCGGCCTCTATACGGTGAAAATCCGGCTTTCATCAGAGGTTGAGGGCGACCTCAAAGTCTGGGTCGTCCCGGCCAGCGGTGAAGAAGGCTAGCGGTGCCGGTTGGGAGTTCGCCTCATAGCCTCGTTTTCAACTGCGGTGCAGTGAGGCCCTCTGGTGCGGCTCCCCAAGAGTCGGTTGGCTGGTACTCGGCAGATTCCCGGCCGGCCAATCAACGAGACCGCGGCGGGCGAGAGCTTCATGGTGTTGTCGGCATCAGGATGCGAAATTTCCCGGCTGCTTTTCCTGATGGCCGGGGCCTTTCGCTGCGGGTCGCCGGCGGCTTGAGCCGCTCGGGCCGGTCGCCAGCGTTGGAGCCTTGTTGCCGGAGGGGCCAGCGGGTCAGCCAACATGTGGAGTCGGTGTCGATCCAAGCAGCGCCACAGCCAGAGGAGGGCTGACCATGGAGCAGACCCGAAACGAAACGAAGAAGGCCGCCGGAAGCCGAGGTCGAACGAAAGGACCGGATGGCCGCCTCCGGGATGAAAAGTCCCGAAGGAGACGCGAGTCAGACCGGCACCCGGCAGCGCCGGACCAGGGTCTCGGTGGTCTTGGTCGGCCGGGCAATATCGAGGCTGAGCGGAACGTGCTCGGCAGCATTCTGCTGAAGCCCGATGTCTGCGACGACGTCGCACTTGCCGTCAGGCCAGAAGACTTCGCCGACGAGGCCCATCAGGCGATCTATCGCCAACTACTCGATCTGCACGATTCCGGTGGTCGGATCGACGCGACGATTCTGCTGGAGAAACTCCGGGGCCGCGATGAGCTCGACCTCGTCGGCGGTGCCGCGGCCATCGCCGAGTTGATCAACTCGGTGCCGCATGCCGCCCACGCCAGCCACTACGCCGCGATCATTCGCGACAAGGCGATGCTCCGGTCGCTGATCGACGCAAGCACCGACATTCTCCGCGACGCCTATGACGCTTTCGACGAGCCCCGCGAACTGCTCGCCCGGGCCGAGGAAAAGATTTTCTCGATCCTTGAACAGCGAAGTTCTGCGGAAGCGAAGTCGATCCAGTCGGTGCTTGAGGATGTGATGGTCCGGATGGACGCCCGGATGAAGCACGAGCATGCGCTCGGCGGCGTCGAAACCGGCTTTACCGACCTCGACACCCTCTGCGGCGGCCTGCACAACTCTGAGCTGATCATCCTTGCTGCCCGGCCGAGTATGGGAAAGACCGCTTTCGCCATGAACATCGCCGAACATATCTCGATCGACACCCACCAGCCGGTGCTGTTCGTGAGCCTCGAGATGGCGAGTCTCGAACTGGCCGACCGGCTGCTCTGTTCGGCCGCGCAGGTCAACGGACACCGGCTCCGCAACGGCACGATTTCACAGGAGGACCGCCGTCGGCTGGTCCAAAAATCGGCCGAAATCAGTTCTGCCCCGCTGTTTATCGACGACACGCCGGGCCGGACACTGACCGAAATTGCGGCGGTCGCCCGGCGGCTGAAACGGAAGAATGGACTGTCGCTGATCGTGATCGACTACCTGCAGCTGATCGAACCGGATAACCCCCGCGATCCACGACAGGAGCAGGTTGCCCGGATCGCCCGGCGGCTCAAGACGATGTCGCGGGAGCTCGATATTCCGATCCTCTGCCTCGCCCAGCTCAACCGGCAGGCCGAGGTGTCGCGTGACAACCGGCCCCGCCTCAATCATCTTCGGGAGTCAGGGGCAATCGAGCAGGATGCAGATGTCGTGATGTTCGTCCACCGCGAGGAGTATTACCAGACCAACGACGAGGATCGCGAGCGGGTCAAGGGCGAGGCGGAGATCATCGTTGCCAAACAGCGCAATGGACCGATCGGGGACGTCAAGCTGCTCTGGCAGCATGATTACACCCGCTTTGTCAATCTGGAGCATCGGCCCTACGACGAGTTTGAACAGTTTTCGGACTTCTAGGTTCTAGCTGAAAAGGCTGTCTGAAAAGGCTGCCGTTGGCCTGAAC
>CAZIQV010000168.1:0-5205 GCA_964541275.1 uncultured Chitinophagaceae bacterium
TCCCTGACCCGCATCGCGCGGGGCCATTGGCTGCTCGGCGTGCACATCGCCGATGTCGCCCATTTCGTGCAGCCTGGTTCGCCGCTCGATCAGGAGGCGGTCGCCCGCGGCACCAGCGTCTATCTGCCGGACCGGGTGATTCCGATGCTGCCCGAGATCGTCTCGAACAATCTGGCAAGCCTCCAGCCCGGCCGGGTGCGGCTCGCCCGGACCTGCTGGATCGAGTTCTCGGCCGACGGGGTGCCGATTCATGCCGAGGTCGAGCGGACGGCGATCAAGAGCTGCCGCCGGTTCACCTACGAAGAGGTCGACCAATTTCTCGCCGACGGCGAAACCACCGCAGTACCGATGTCGCCGGCGGTTCGCAGCCTGCTCGGCCAGATGCGAGACCTCGCCCGCATCCTCAGGCAGCGACGGCTGCTCCGCGGTTCGCTCGAGCTCAACATGCCCGAGGTCAAGGTCGACCTTGACCGGTCGGGCCGGGTCAGCGGCGCCCATCTCGTGGCCCACACCGAAAGCCACCAGATCATCGAGGAGTTCATGCTGGCCGCCAATGAGGCGGTCGCCGGGCTGCTGGCGGCCGCCGGGGCGGGGTTTCTCCGGCGGATCCATCCCAGCCCGGACCTCCGCAAGCTGCGGCAGCTGACCGAGTTTGTCTCGGAGCTCGGCTTTGAGGTCGACTCGCTTGAGAGCCGATTCGAACTGCAGCGGCTGCTCGACCTCGCCCGAGACCAGCCGGAACAGCACGCCGTCCATTACGCGGTGCTCCGCAGCCTGACCCGGGCCGCCTACGGGCCGCAAGAAGAGGGGCACTATGCGTTGGCGAGCGACTGCTACTGCCACTTTACCTCGCCGATCAGGCGGTACCCCGACCTGACGATCCATCGGGCGGTCGACCTGCTCGCCGCCGGCCGCCGGCCGCCCCGGGAAGGGCTCGACCAACTCGGCGAACAGTGCTCGCAGTTGGAACGGCGGGCCGAGGCGGCGGAGCGGGAACTTGTCAAACTCAAACTGCTGCACTACCTGGCCGGTCGGGTCGGTACCGAACTCGATGCCGTCGTCACCGGCGTCGAGCGGTTCGGCCTTTTCGTTCAGGGGATTGAGTTACCGGCGGAGGGCCTGCTCGCGATCGCCGATCTGCCGGATGACCGCTACCGCTACGACCGGCGGGCCCACACGCTGTCCGGCCATCGTCCGGAGACCTCCTTCCGACTCGGCGACCGGATGCGGGTCCGGGTGAAGGCGGTTGATCTCGAGAAGCGACTGCTCGAATTCTCCCCGGTCGCGCGGTCGGGCCGCCGCCGGAGGCCGACGGCTGATCCCGGCGGCAGGCCGCCGGCGCGGGGTCGTCCCCGAGACCGCGAGTCGCGGGAACCGGGGGGCGGACCGCCCGGCGATCGGATCCGGCTGAAGGTTTTCGGGCAGAGCGAGAAACCGGCGGCTTCCAAGAAGCCCGGGCGAAAAAAAACCGCAGGCAAGCAGCGTTCTTCCACCAAGGCAGCAGGCAAGAAATCGGGACGCCGCAAGCGGCCGTGACCGGTGCAGACGGATGGACGTCGCGCCGCCGCCGCGACGAGCCGGTTGAGTCAGGTTTTCTCAATTCTCTACACTCGAGCGACCGCGGGGCCCGCCGCGGCCGAGAAAGGATTCCCCGCTTTGCGTCAAACCCCGCTGTTTTCCTGGCATCAGGCTCACCACGGCCGGCTCGTCGACTTTGCCGGCTGGTCGATGCCGGTGCAGTACGAGTCGATCGTGGCCGAGCATGAGGCCACCCGCCAGGCCGCGGGGCTGTTCGACGTCTCGCACATGGGGCGGCTGTTCATCGAAGGGCCGCGGGCGGTCGACTGGCTTGAGGGGCTGCTGACCCGCAGCGTGCGGGATCTCGCCGTCGGCCGCTCCCGCTACACCCTCCTCCCCGGGGTCGACCTGACCGCCGACGAAACCTCAGACGCGGCGGTCATCCTCGACGATGCGGTCGTCACCAGGTTGCCGGATGCTGCCGAGGCGGCCCCGCGGCTGCTGCTGGTCGTGAACGCCAGCAACCGACCGCGAGTGGTTCGCTGGCTGGAGAGCCAGCTGCCCGATGCCGGCGTCGCTGTCGACGATCGCACCGCTGCCACCGCCATGATTGCCGTGCAGGGGCCGCGGGTCTTTGCCGGCACCGGCAGCCTGCTGCTATCGATCTGGTCGGCCGCCGAGGTGGCCGACCTCGCCGCCCTGCCGAACTACGGGGCGATCGAGACCGTTCTCGGCGGTGCCCCGGCAATCGTCAGCCGCACGGGCTACACCGGCGAAGATGGGCTTGAGCTTGTCGTCGACGCGGCCGCCGCGATCCCGCTCTGGGAGCAGTTGCTGGCGGCGGGGCAGTCGGTCGGCGTCCGGCCCTGCGGCCTCGGCAGCCGGGATACGCTGCGGCTCGAGGCGGGCATGCCGCTGTACGGGCATGAACTCACCGAGACGAGCGACCCGTTTGCGATCGGCCTTGACCGGGCCGTCGACCTCGATGGCCGGAGCTTTCCCGGCCGGGCCGAGTTGGTGGCCCGCCGGCTGGGCGGCCCGCGGCGGGTGGGCCTGCAATTCGAGTCGAAGCGGGCCGCACGGCAGGGCGATCTGGTGCGGCTTCCCGAGGCTGAGCAGGCCTGCGGCATCGTGACGAGCGGGAGTTTCTCGCCGACCTGTGGCTGTGGAATTGCCCTGGCAATGGTCGAGCCGGATGCTGCGACAATCGGAACCGAACTTGAGGCCGTCGTCCGGGGCAGCCATCTCCCGGCCCGCGTGGTGTCTCTGCCGTTTTACCGTCGTCCCCGCGAGGCGGCCTGAACCGTCGCCGGCGGGTGCCGGCTCCCTCGTCGTTTTCTCTCCTGCGACCACGTCCCCCTTTCAATGCTGGAGGTTTCCCATGGATGCACCCCGCCGCTACGCCAAGTCACACGAATGGGCCCGCCCCGAGGATGACGGAACCGTCACGGTCGGAATTTCCGCCTATGCGGTTGAGGCTCTGACCGACCTCGTCTTTATGCAACTGCCCGAGGTCGGCGCCGCGGTGACGGCGGGTGAATCGTTCGGCGAGATCGAAAGCGTCAAGGCGGTCAGCGATCTTTATGCGCCAGTGTCGGGCGAGGTGGTCGCCGCCAACACCGACCTGCCCAACGGTCTTGAGACGCTCGGTGAGGATCCCTACGGCAAAGGCTGGATCATCCGCATTCAACCCTCCGACCCCGGCCAACTCGACGCCTTGCTCGACCAGGCGGCCTACGACGCGCTCGTCGGGAGCCAGCCGCATTGAGCCGGCTGCAGCCCCCCGGCGGACTCCTCGTCTGGCGGGATCAGGCCGCTCCCGGTCCCGACAACATGGCGGCCGACGAAATCCTCGCCGGGGCGGCCCGGCAGCGGGGCGATGCGCTGGTGCGGCTTTACGGCTGGGAGCCCGGGACGGTCTCACTCGGCGGCTTTCAGGCGATCGCCGACGCCGAGCGGCTCCCTGACCTTGCCGGCTGGCCGATCGTCAGGCGGCCCAGCGGAGGCGGCGCGATTGTGCATGGGACAGACATCACTTATTGCCTCGCCCTGCCCGGAACGCACCCCTGGGCCCGGCGGGCGGAGGACCTCTATGCAGCGGTTCACTCGGCGCTGGTCGACGAGTTGCGGGCCCGCGGGGTGGCGGCATCGTTGGTCGATGCGGCAACGGCCGCCCGCGTGCCGGCGGCCGACTTTTTCTGCTTCAATCGTCGCGCGTTCGGCGATGTCGTCATTGCGGCGCCGGATCCGGGGCTGCCGGCGGGCGGCTGGAAGGTGCTCGGCAGTGCCCAACGCCGGCTTGCCGGCGTGATCATGCAGCACGGCAGCCTGCTGGTGCGACGGCATCCCCTGATGCGTGGGAGCGGCAGCCATCCGGGCCTCGCCGATCTCGTCGGTGTCGTGGGGGACGACTCCGCTGGTTTGGTGGCAGGCTGGCTTGAGCGGCTTGCGGTCCGACTCGACGGTCCGCTTGGGGAGATGTCCGGCCCCTCCTGGGCGAGCTTTGAAGCCGACTATCAGCGACGGGCAGCGAAGTATGCGGGCGATGCCTGGCGACGGCGTCGTTGAAGCGATCGCACCCTGCCGACGTTCGGGGGCTCGGCTGGACTCGGTGGGGCGATCGTGCTAGCGTTTGGCTATCGGTCGCCACATTGTATTTCATGGCGTCAATAAGATCGGCGGTCCTGAGGGGGTTTGGAATGAACGATCTCAGTCGAGAAGTGTTGTATGATCGCCAAATTGATCATCGCCAGCGGCAAGCGGGCCGGCCGGGCGATTTCCATGAAACGAGACAGGCTGCTCATTGGGCGGGCCGAAGAGTGTGACCTGCGACCTCTCAGCGAAGAGGTGAGCCGCAAGCACTGCGCGATCGTCCGCAAAGATCAGGATCTCTGGATCCAGGACCTTCGGAGTCGCAACGGCACGTTCGTCAACGGTCTGAAGATCAGCGAGCCGAAGAAACTCGCCGATGGAGACCATGTGCGGGTCGGATCGCTTGAACTGAAGGTCGCGGCCGCAGAGGAAAAGTTTGACACCGACGAGGATATCTCGCGGCTTCTCCTCGGCGGCGAGCAGCCGGCGGGGATGCACGACACCACCCGCTCGCTGCAACCCGCGGCCGATGATTCGGCGGTGATCCACACCGCGGCCGAACCTGCCGGGGACGATGCGGCCGGCAGCACGACCCTGGTGGGGAGTGAACCGGGGGCCACCGGGGGCGACAGTGGGAATGGGGACGAGGGATCGAGCGTCTCGAAGCGGAGCCGAGCGGTTGAGGAGATCCTTAAGTCGCGGGGCAAACCTGGCCAGCTTCCCAAGAGCGACAAGCCCGACGGCTCCAGCCGCGACGCTGCCGCCGACGCCCTCCGCAAGTATTTCGGCAACCGCTGAGGGCCGTCGCTGCTGACGGCCCGCCGACCAGCAGAAGCGGTGTAACCGGCCGGGGTCGAAAATTTTCGCCGATCGCCGCCGCTTGCCCAGAAAGCATGGGGAATACTTTCGTGTCGACCGGGATGACCGGTCGGGCTTGCCCAGTCGCCCAGGCTTTTCAAACCGCAGCACTGGGCTCCTTCCGTCAGGCGTTCCCCCCCCTCACAACAAGCGAGCGTTGTCCATGCCAGCCACATTCGTCCATTCCGGCCTTCGCCGGCAGATTGATCCGACCACCTGCGAGCGGGACTACGACTC
>CAZIQV010000169.1:0-5198 GCA_964541275.1 uncultured Chitinophagaceae bacterium
ACCGGGTCAGGGCCAGGCCGACCGGCTCCGGGGTTTCGAGATCGACGCCCGCATCGCGAAGCAGATCGAGAGGCCACTTCGAACAGCCACCCTGGAGAAACCCGAGATACGCCGCCAGTTCGTCTGGGCCACCCTCGGCGACCTTCTTTGCCAGGGCGATCCCGGCAGACAGGCCGGTGGCGTACTTGTAGACATAAAAGGCCCGATAGAAATGCGGGATTCGCAGGCATTCCAGTTCCAACGCCTCGTCCACCGCAAAGGCGGGCCCAAAGTAGGCATCGAGCAGTTCCCGGTAGAGCTGCCTGATCTTCTCCAGCGTCAACGGTTCGCCCGCTTCAACCGAGGCATGGCTCACCCGCTCGAACTCGGCGAACATCGTCTGCCGGATGATCGTCGCCCGGATCGCGTCAATCTCTCGCGACACAATCGCCGCTCGCTCTTTGGTCGACGAGGCTTGGGCCAGCAGATGCCGGGTCAGCAGCTGTTCGTTAAAGGTGCTGGCCACTTCGGCAACAAAGATCGTGTAGCCAGAGTATTGAAAGGGCTGGGCCTCGGCCGAGAGCCGGGTGTGCATCGAGTGGCCCGCCTCATGGGCCAGCGTGAAGACATGCTCGATCACCGCTTCCTGAAAATTCATCAGGATGTAGGGATCGGAGTCGTAGGTGCCGGAGCTGAAGGCGCCCGACTGCTTGCCGGCGTTGGGGTAGCGGTCGCACCAGCGGCCCCGCAGACCGGCCTCGAGCCGGCCGCAGTAGCCCTCCCCGAGCGGCTCGAGCGCCGCGATGATCACCTCAACCGCCTCGTCCCAGGTGTGCCGCTGCTCGAGCTCGGGCACCAGCGGCACATAACAGTCGTAGTGGTGTATCTCATCGAGCCCAAGCAGGCGGCGACGCAGGTCGTAATAGCGATGAACCGCCGGCAGATGGTCCCGGACGGCGGCAATCAGCTGGTCATAGACCGTCAACGGCACATTGTCGGCGAACAAGGCCGCCTCGACCGCCGAGGAATGCCGCCGGACGTTCGCAGCGTAGACATCCCGCTCGTTGGAGCCTGAAAGCGTCGCTGCCAGCGTGTTGGCATGGGCCTGGTACTGGTCGTAAAACTGGTGAAACGCCTGCTTCCGCACAGCGGCCGCCGTGTCGTGCAGCAGCGTCGTGAAGGTGGCGTTGGAAAGTTCGATCTCATTGCCGCTGCCGTCGACGATGCTGCCGAAGGTCATGTCGGCATCGGTCAGCTGCCGAAAAACCTTGCCGGCGGTACCGGCGAAGGTGCCCTGCATCGCCAGCAGTTTCTCTTCCGGCTCAGAGAGCACATGCGGCCGGTTGCGGACCACCCGCTCGAGCATCAGCCGATAGGGCTCAAGCGCCGGCTGCTCAAGCCAGCCGGCGAGGGTGTCCGGCGGAATCGCCATGATCTCCGGCTGGATGAAGCTCGCCCGCTCACCCCCCTTGGTCGCCGCATGCTGAAACCGGCCCAGCATCCGCTGGGCGGCCGTCGCAGCGGTGTCCTCGCTGCCGCGGAGGTGGGCGTAGGTGCCGAGCCGGTCGGCCTCGCGGTCGATTTCGAGATCGAAGGCGAGACACTCGGCCAGCCGTTCAGCCGAAGAACCGAGCGTGCCGCGGAAGGCGTCAAACCCGGGAATCCGCGCCTCCCAGGCGGCCAGGGCAGCATCCCAGTCGGCGTCGCTGGCGAACAGACTTGCCAGGTCCCAGGTGTCGCCCGCCGACACCTCGCTGCGTTTTGGCAGGGTTTTCATGGTGTTCCTCACTCACGCGGTGGTGTTTGTTTATCCAGAGAGACGCTGACTTTTTCAACGGCTCACAGCCGCCAGACGGCACTGCCCCAGGCCAGCCCGCCGCCAAAACCGCAGACGACCACCGTGCTGCCCGGGCCGATCTGCCCGGCCCGCCAGGCCTCGTCGAGGGCCAGGGGAATCGAGCCGCTCGAGGTGTTGCCGAAGCGATCGAGATTCACCAGGAAGCGGTCTGCCGGCAGGCCGAGGGCGACTCGAATGCCCTCGATGATCCGCAGATTGGCCTGATGCATGATGAACAGATCGACTGCCCCCAGCGGCACGCCCGACCGCTCCACAACCTGCTGAATGTTCTCCTCGGCAAGCCGGATCGCCCACTTGAAGACCGCCCGGCCGTCCATTTTCATGAATTGCTCGCCGGCGGTCAGCCCGGCAGCGGTGGCCGGCCTGCGGGAGCCGCTCATCGGGCAGACCAAGAGATCGGCACCGCGACCATCGGAGCCCAACGACCAGGCCAGCAGACCCGGCGGTGGCCCGGCGGGAGCAGCCCGCTCAAGGAGCACAGCTCCCGCCCCATCGCCGAACAGCGGCCAGGTTTTCACGTCGGCCGGATCGACCACCCGGCTGTTGGTGTCCGCGCCGATCACGAGGGCCAGGCTGCTTGAGCCGGTGGCCAGAAATTGTCCTGCGGTCACGAGGGCGTAGGCGAAACCGGCACAGGCCGCGGTGACATCCATCGCCGGAGCCGCAAGGCCCAGCCGCTCCTGCACCAGACAGGCTGTCGAGGGAATGCAGGTGTCGGGCGTGAAGGTGCCGAGGACAAGCAGGTCGACATGGTCTCGCAGGCCGGGCTTCTCTGCAAATGCCGCCTCAGCGGCCGCCACGGCAAGGTCGCTCGTCGCGGTGTCGGGATCGGCGTGCCTGCGTTGCTCGATTCCCGAGCGACTGGAAATCCAATCCGGATCGCAGCCGAGATGCGCGAGATCGGCGTTTGACACCACGCGGTCGGGCACGGCCGATCCGACGGCAGCCACCCGGAACCCAACCGCCTGCCCAAACCGGGATGCTCGAGGAGACGTGAGGATTTCAGACATCGGGTGCTCGGGGGGATCCGGTCGGAACTGCATCCTACCCGCAGCCGTGGGAAGCCTCCATGGCAGCGGGCGGTTCTGCTATTTCACCGCCTCGCCCTCCGCCGACTCGTCCTGCTGCTTCGCGGTGATCACCGTCTCGCGGTCGAGGTGGATTTTCTTGAATTCCTCCTCCGACACGATGTAGTACCAGTCGGCGAAGCGGCCGTTGAGTTCCCGCACCCGTTTCTTGCCAGCATCGATCTTTTCGTCAAAAGCTTCCTGTTTCCGGCGATTCTCCCGCTCCACCTGCCGGCGGGCCTCGATCGCCTTTTGCATCGCCGCCTCGGCCTCGTCGGCCTGCTTGAGCAATTCCGCAGCCGACGGGCCGTCGGATTGGTCGGTGGCTTTCCCGGCCTCGGACGTGTCCGAATCGGACTGCTCCGCGTCCGATTCCGGATCAGCGGGCGGACCATCGGCAGCAGGACTTCCAGCATCGGGGTTTGCTGCGGTCGCATCCGCCGGGGCGGGTGCGTCAGCCTCTCCGGAGCCGGCATCAGTCGCCTCCGCGTCCGGCTTGCCAGGTTTCGCTTGCTCCTCGCCGGCCTCGGAGTTCTGAGCAGCCGCTTCGGCGTCCGGCTTACCAGCGTCTGGCTTGCCAGCGTCGGGCTTGCCAGCGTCGGGCTTGGCCGGGGCAGGCTTGTCCGTCACCGATTGCTTGCCCTCCGGAGGTGAGGCCTCGGCGTCAGCATCTTCGTCCTCCTGTTTGGTTTTCTCGGTTTCTTCGGTCTTTGCCTTCTCCTCGGGCAACGGCGGCAGGTCCTCAAGGTCGGGCCGCTCAAGCAGATCCTCATTGAACCGGACCATCACCAAGAGATAACGGGCGGCGATCTCCCCGGTCCCGACGTCCTCCGACGTCGCCTCGCCCGGCTTCTCCTCGTCTTTGCCAGACTCGGCGACGGTTGTTCCAGCCCCGAATCGGAGGACGTACTCAACGCCGTCCTTCATCCCGACGACGGTCTCACCCTCGGTGGAAAGAATCTCACCCGACGGCAGCGGCAGAAATCCCCGTTGCTGCAGCGAACTGACCGCTTCGAGATCCTTTGTAAAGCTCTCCTCCGCTTTGAGATCGGCGCTGAGTCCCGAGGGCTTGCGGGCAACGTCGACAATCTTGAGATCACCAAGGGCGTTTCGCAGGTCATTCAGCTTGGCTGAGTCGAGTTCCTCATTCTCCGCCAGGCTGCGACTTTTCGGCTCGGCGTCGCCCCCGGCAGTCTTCGGGAAGGTTTCAAGGGTTGTCAGCATCCACTTCGACCCCTTGTCGTCGTAGGCCAGCAGCATTCGTTCGTCCCGCTGTTGCTCAACCCGAAGTCGCCCCGCCGACTCGACCGCCGCCAGCGTGTAGTTGTCAATCTCGACCCGCCGCACATCCCAGGGTGTCAGCTTGAGCAGGTCTTTCTCAATCCAGTCGTCAAACTTTGTTGTGAATTTCGAGGTGTCGATTTCGACCCGGTAGACCGGATCCTGACCCGCTTTTCTCACAAATCGCAGCTTGCCGCCCGCAGCCGCCGGCGCCGCGCCGGGCTGCCGGTCTTCCTTGCCGACCACCAGCCGGGCCAGCTTGCTGCCGGAGGCATCCCGAATTTCGATCAACCGCCCCACGCCGGTCATGCCCGGCTTGATCTTCTCCCGGTCCGGCTCGATGACTCCGTAGACCTCATGGTCGGCAGGGCTTTCGCTCACAACATCGAGTGTCTTCAGGTCGACCAGTTCGGTCGCCGCCGCGGCCAGGTGGTCCTTGGCGTCGGCCGGATAGTTCTGATGAGACGGCAGAACCCAGACGCCGCCGGACTTGACCACCTTGAACGGATAGAGCGTGGCGAGCTCTTCGTCGTACTGGACGATTTCGAGACTCGCCGCTTTCTGGGCGTCGGTCAGTTCGGGAAACAGGATCCGTTCGGCCGCCGGCTTGACTTCCGCCGGCTTGAACCTTGGCTGCACCGCCCAGCCAAGCAGCAGCAGGAGCCCGCCGACCGCCAAAAAAATCCCGGTCCGCTGCGTGGCCGGGTCGAGCCCGCTGGAATTCCCCGCGTCTGTCGCTGATGCCATGAGTTCTCTCTCCTCGTTGGTTCTGGCTATCGCAGCCGTGACTTGGCCACGCCTTCACGCTCTTGGGCGCGGCGGCGGAAAAAGACGAAGAAGGCGACGACGAGCGGCGGGATCGGCGGCAGCATCACCGCGAGCCACTTCTGCCAGTCCTGCTCGCGACGAATTGTCGCCTCAAGGGCCCGTTCGACCTGTTCGATCTCGGCGTCCCGCTTCCGTTTGAGCTGCTCAAGTTTGGTGTCGAGCCGCCGCTGGGCCAGCCGCTGGCG
>CAZIQV010000170.1:0-2143 GCA_964541275.1 uncultured Chitinophagaceae bacterium
CTGCCGCGGCTCGATGACAAACGGGGCCAGTTCGGTCCCCTTGTCGAAATCGGGCAGCACCTGATCGCCATCCCCCTTGGGCACACCGGTGATCTTGAAGCAGCCGTCGAACCGCAGGACCCGGCCGTGGGCCTTGAAGACCGCGCCGGTGTCCCGGTCGGTTCGCCGCATCTTCACGGTGGTGGAATCCCACTCGGCGTCGGTCGCCTGACAGCCGACGAACGACTGCCAGATCAGCCGGTAGAGCCGCAGCTGCTCCTCGCTCAGGGCGGCGGCCACGGAGTCTGGATCGCGGAAGGGGTCGGTCGGCCGGATCGCTTCGTGGGCTTCTTGGGCGCTCTGATTGGTACTGGCGTAATGCCGCGGCTTCTCCGGGAGGTAGTCCTTGCCGAGCCGCTCCTCGAGATAGCGGCGGGCCATGCCGATCGCCTCCTTCGACAGGTTGGTCGAGTCGGTTCGCATGTAGGTGATCAGACCGACAAGCCCCTCGCCGGGCAGATCGATGCCCTCGTAGAGCTGCTGGGCTACCCGCATGGTTCGGTCGGTCGACATGCCCAGCCGGCTGCTCGCCGCCTGCTGCAACGTGCTGGTGATGAACGGCGGGTACGGCTTCGAACGCGTGCGGCTGACGTCGATCGAATCGACGGCGAACCGTGCAGCCGGGTCGGGGCGACCGCTGATCCGCACGGTGTGGCGGGCCCGGCCCTTGCCGTCAGGATTTTCCTGCCGGTCGATCTCGACATCGAGCAGACCGGCCGCCTCGGCCGCCGTGACGGCCGCATCGACCAGATCGGTCGCGGAGGTTTTTTCGGCCTCTATTTTGAGCGGTCTGCCGCCGACTTCGACCAGTTCTGCCGTCAGGCTGCGATGGTCGGCCAGCCAGGCCATCCGTTCGCGGACGATCGGCGGCCGGCCGCGGTCATCCCGCTGGGCCATAAAGCCGGAGAATTCGGCATGGAGGGCCGTCGCGGCGTCGACATCAAAGCAGAGATTGCCCTGGATTTCCCAGGACTCAGCCGGCGTGAAGGCCCGGATTTCTTTTTCCCGCTCGACGACCAGCCGCGCCGCCACGCTCTGGACCCGGCCGGCGCTCAGGCCCGAGGCGACCTTCCGCCAGAGGATCGGTGAGACCCGGTAGCCGACGATCCGGTCGACGATTCGCCGGGCCTGCTGGGCCTCGACCCGGGGCATGTTGATCGCCCGCGGATGCTCAAAGGCCCGCTTGACCTCGGACTTGGTGATGGCGTCGAAGGTGACCCGCTTGGCGACGCCGGGGTCGACCTGCAGCTCCTCGGCGAGATGCCAGGCGATCGCCTCCCCCTCGCGGTCGAGGTCGGTCGCGAACCAGATGTCGCGGGCCCCCTTGGCCAGCTGGCGGAGTTCGGTGACGGTCTTCTTTTTTGCCGCGTCGACCTCATAGGTCGGGGCGAAATCGTGCTCCAGGTCGACGCCGGGAACAAGCTGCTTCGATCCCTTGGCCGCCCGGCTTGGCAGGTCGCGGATGTGACCGACCGAGGCCTTCACCACGAAGCCGGGGCCGAGGTATTTTTCGATCGTTTTGGCCTTTGCCGGGCTCTCGACAATGACCAGGTCGTAGTCGCCCCGGGGGGCTGATCGGGCCGGTGTTCGGCTGGTGCTGCGGGCCCGGCGGGCGGTTTTCTTGGCCATTGCAAAAGGTGTCTGCGGGATGGGCGGGTGTCGGCCGTGACGAGGATCGGGATTGGCGCCCCGACGCCTGGCGCTACAATCGGCGGCCTGACCGGACGGTCTCCAGCGTTACCCTCCCCTCTCTCCCCTTGTCAAGCCTCGGCTGTTTCCAGCCCCGGGCGTGTGCGAACAGGCGGTTTCATGGCCGGGTCCTTCACGTTCTTTCGGAAATACCAAAAGTCGATGCTCGTTGCAGTCGCGGGGCTGGCCATGCTGGCCTTTTTCGTCCTGCCGCCGTTTCTGCAGATGGGCAGCGGTCCGGCGTCGGCAGATCCTGTAGTGGTCTCCTGGGACGGGGGGGACCTTCGCGAAGGCGAACTTGAGCGGGCCGTTGCCCTCCGCACGCTGACGAATCGATTTCTCATGCAGGCGGCGGCCGCAGCCGGTCGTGACGCCTCGCAACTCCCCGCTTTTCCCGAGGGCGAAGAGCTGATCG
>CAZIQV010000170.1:2243-5174 GCA_964541275.1 uncultured Chitinophagaceae bacterium
GCCGGTCGTGACGCCTCGCAACTCCCCGCTTTTCCCGAGGGCGAAGAGCTGATCGTCCGCGAGATGCTGCTGGCCCGTCAGGCCGAGGAGATCGGGCTGACGGTCAGCAATGCCGCGATCAATGAGTTCCTCGCCACCTGGACCAATAATATGGTGCGGCAAGATCAGTTTGACAGCATCATCGCCGGCCTGCGGTACGGCCGGGCACCGGTGGCAGCCGCCGACCTGTTTCGGTCGCTGCAGACGGCGCTGACCGCCCGAAACATGCTGCTGCTGTTCCAGACCGGGTTTTCCGGGGACCCGCCGGGCTGGTCGTGGGATTTCTACAAGCGTCTCGAACAGACGGCGACTGTGGAGGCGTATCCCGTTCTGGTCGAAGACCTTGCGGTGACCGTCGAGCCGCCGAACGAGGCCGATCTGCGGGCTTTCTTCGATCGCTACAAAGACGATCTGCCGGTGGACCGCAGTCCAAATCCCGGTTTCAAAGAGCCCTTCAGGATCCGCTACGCCGCCTTGAAAGCGGAACGCAAGCGATTTGAAGATGAGGCGGCCAAGACGATCACTGAGGAAGACATCGCCGCTTTCTACGAGGAAAACAAAGAGACCCGGTTCCGGGCGCCGACGCCACCGCCAGGACAGGCGGAAAAGCCGGTTGCCAACCAGCCAGAAACCGCTTCCGGCACCCCGCCGGCCGGTGAAGCGGCGGCCGGTGAAGCGGCCGAGATGCCCGCACGCGGCCCGGAGGCACAGCCGGCCGGGAAGCCGGCTGCGGCCGCTCAGCCCGCTATGGAACCTGCCGGGGAGGCTTCCGCGGGCGGCGACAAGCCGGCGGCAGCCGAGCCGACCGAACCCGCTCAAAAAAAATCCCCCGAGGGTTCGCAGCCGGCCGAAAAAGCTGACCCGCCGACTACGCCGGCGGCAGACACCGGCGCGAGGCTCAACCGGGTTGTAGCGCGAGCGGTCGTGTTCCGGGCAGCCGAGGATGCGACGGCTGCCGAGGCTGAGGCCGACACGACGCCGCCGGAAAAACAGTCGGGAGAGCCGGCCGACGACGCCGTTGGGGCCGACACACAACCGGCTGGGGAAACCGAGAAAACTCCGGCAGAATCAGCCGCCGAGCCAGCTAGAAAATCGGCCGGAGGTGGCCCGGAGATGCAGGCTGACAAGGCGGCGGCAGAAAACTCCTCGCCGAGTCAGTCCCGGCCGGTGGCTGAGGAGAAGCAGCCAGATGCTGCTGACACAAAAGACGGTAGCAGCGGAAAACCAGCATCCGGAAAGAAGCCTGAGGGCGAGCCGGCGGCAGCCTCGGCTGCGCCGGACATTGCCGTCCGCCCCCTTGAAGAGGTTGCCGACGAAATCCGCCAGCAGCTCACCCGTGAACGGGCAAACGCCGCCATCGATGCCATTTTTTCCGCTTTGGCCGGCGACCTGACTGCCTACGCCGAGGATCGCGCGGTCTGGCTCGCCCGCGGTGACGAGGGCGAACCGGAACCGGTCGCCCCCGACCTTGAGAAGATCGCTGAAAAGCAGGGGCTGGTCGCGGAGCAGTCTGACTGGATCTCGGCACCGGCAGCCGCCCGAGCTGGCGGCATCGGCGGCAGCTTTGAGTTCGTGCCCGATCCCGGCAGCCGGTTCGGAATCCGCCAGCGAGGATGGATTGAGATGATCTTTGCCGAGGGCAGCGTCGCCCTCAGGCCACTCACCTCGCGCGACACCGAGGGCAATCGGTACTTTTCCTGGAAACAGGACGAGCAGGAAGAACGGGTGCCGAACTTTGCCGAGGCCCGCGAGACGGTCGAAAAGGCCTGGCGAATTGTGCAGGCCCGGCCGCTGGCAGAAAAGCGGGCCGCCGATATTGCGGCGGCCGCCGGCGAGAAAGGCTTGGCCGAGACGGTGGGCGAGGACGAGGCCAAAAACGTTCGGGTCGTCGGTCCGTTCACCTGGCTGACCCAGGGGATGGCCGGCTTCGGAGCCCCGCCAGCGCTGTCGCAGCCCAGCGGGCTGGTCTTTCCCGGGGAGGCGTTGATGGAGGCGGTTTTCAGAACTGCAGCGAGCGGGACAGCCTCAGCCTTCAATGAGCCCCAGACCGTGTGCTACGCCCTGCGAGTGATCGCCTTGGAACCAGACGAGGACGAACTGAGGGCCCGGTTTGCGGGTTCCCGCGGTGAGCCGCAGCGTGTGGCGATGGTGGCCCAGGAGACATTTGCCGATGTGTTCCGCAATTGGCTTGACGGTCTTGAACAAGCCGCTCGTCTGACCTGGAACCGCGAGCCCCGGCCGCTTCGCTAGCGGACGGGAGGTCTGGCTGCCGCCGGCCGCCGGGGTGACCGCCGCCCCCGAGACGTGTCACCGCGTGTGATCTTCCCGGCGGCTGCGCCGGTCTCGCCCGCACTCGCGGACAACCGCCACCGGGGCCTGTTTATCAGGCCGGTTGTCCTCGGCAGACTCAGCGGCTCGCCGCGGATCGCCGTGCTCTGGGAAGACGAACACTGGGATGGCCCGCGAGGATCGAACGAGCCTCACCGGGCAGGTTCCGCAGCCCGGTGAGGTGAAGCCGGCCGGAATGCTTTGCGAGAACTGCCGCCGTTTCCGGGTCAAGATCGCGAATTCCCTTGAGGACAAGTTCTCCGGAGAAGGCTGCCAGGGCCCTCGCGGCGTCGGTCGAAATTGACGGCAGCCCGTTGAGGACGAGCGTGCCCGTCCGCTTTGCCAGAGCCACTGCCACCGCCTCATCGATCGTCAGCAGGCCGTTGAGCACGAGGACGCCTCGGTGGGCCGCCAAGGCCTCCGCGGCTGCTGGTGACAGCCGCGAGAGGCCGTCGAGCCGCAGAACCGACGCAGCCTGATCACGCCTTCGGTGAACGACGCCGGGCCGGGTCCGATCTTCGGCGACTCCCTTGTTGGTCGCCAGGATGGCAGCGATCTCCGGGC
>CAZIQV010000171.1:0-5171 GCA_964541275.1 uncultured Chitinophagaceae bacterium
TGAGCACAAGGCCGACACCCGCGAGTGGTTCGAGATTCACCGCATCGCCCACTCGATTGGGCTGCGGAGCAATGCCACGATGCTCTACGGACACATCGAAAATGCTTACCACCGCACCGATCACCTGATCAAACTGCGGGATCTTCAGGACGAGACCGGCGGGTTTCAAACCTTCATTCCGCTCGCCTTCCACCCCGACAACACCCGGCTCGATTATCTGCCGAAGCCGTCGGCGGCCATGAGCCTGCGGACGATGGCAATCAGCCGGCTGGTGCTCGATAACTTCGACCACCTCAAGGCCTATTGGATCATGCTGGGTATCGGAACCGCCCAGACGGCGCTCGCCTACGGGGCTGACGACATCGACGGCACGGTCCGGCACGAACTGATCTATCACGACGCCGGTGCCAGCACCCCCGAGATCCTCTCCGTTGAACAGATCCAGCGACTGATCCGTGAGGCGGGCCGCGAACCGATCGAACGCGACACGCTCTACCGCCGCGTCGAGCGGACTGGTGACACCTGGCGGGCGGGTGAGCAACTCGTCGCCGGCTGACCGCCTGAGTTTCACCCGCCATTACGGCCTGCGGCACCCTGTGCCGGGCGGATTCGACCAGACGCCTGCTGGCGTTTCTGGCCTCAGCCGTGGAGGGCATAGACCCGCAGGTGTCCGTCGGCCATCGCCAACGCCACACGACTGCCATCGGGCGACAGAGCCATGCCTCGGGCGGTGGTCGGAAGCTTGACGGCGTGGAAGTCGACATCGGCGTCGGCCTTGAAAAACCGCAGCCAGCCACCACCGCCGCCGCCGGCCTGGCCAATCCAAAAGCCGGCCGGGTGCCAGGCCACCCCCCAGCAGACACCGTTGCCCGCACCCTTGCCCCGCAGTTGCCGCAGCCGCGGAAAAGCGGCGTCCGAGTCGTCGTCTTCTGCTGGTCGCGTGGCGGTCCAATCGACCAGCACGATCACCGGCTTGCCAACCCCGGCAAACGCGTTGGTCACGTCGGTGATGCCCCCGAGGGCCAGGATGCTCCCATCGGTGTTGAAGCAGATTGAGCGGGCTCCGCCGATCTCAGCGCGGAATGTCGCGTCTTTTTTCCACAGCGGCGAGGCCGTGATGACATCCCGCCGGACCGCGGCCTTGGCGACATCCCACTCCTTGACAATTCCCCGGTGATCACAGCTTGCCAGCGTCGCTCCGTCGGGCCGCCAGGCCAGTTCGTAAACGTCAGACTCGTGGCCAGCCAGCACGGCCCGCTCGGTGGCGTCGGTGGCATCCCAGATCCGCACCAGCCGATCGTTGCCGCAACTGGCCACCAGCCGGCCGTCGGGGCTGGCCGCGACCCCCCGGACCCAGCCCCGATGGGCGTCGCGAACGTGCTTGATGGTCGGCTGTTCCGGCGCCGTGTCGAACCAGACGAGGCGGCCGTCGTATCCGGCTGTCACCACCGTTTTTGCATCGGGAAGCACCGCCAGCGACCAGACCCAGCTGTCATGGCCCCCGGCAAGCGGCGAGACCGCGGGCTTGACCTTGCCGGCAGCGGGAGTGAATCGCTGCGGGGGCCGATTCTCGGCTGAGAAATAGATCGCCTCGCCGTTCGGCGACCAGCGGACACAGAGCAGCGGCCGGTCGTACTTGAAAGCGTCGAGTTCGTGCGCCTTGGTGGGGTCGATCATCAACCTGCCTGAATCTGGGGTCTGTTGTCTGCAGTCTCAGCGAGACCGTCGCGGCGGCCGGCGGCGGCGGCACTGCTCGACTCCCGGCGGCAGCCAGCGAGCATGTCGGCGGCGGTCACGCCAGGATTTTTTCAATCGGCCCCTTGGCGGGGTCGGCAATCGGATGGTCGCGTCCGGCGATGTGAAAAGAGCCGTGCGAATCGACCCCGACCGCCTGCAGGACGGTATGGAACACGTGCCCGTGGTCGACGGCCTCGTCGACGACCTCGGTCCCGTCGGCATTCGTCCGGCCGATCACGCCGCCGGCCTGCAGGCCCGTGCCCCCCAGCACGACGCTCCACGCCTTGCCCCAGTGATCGCGGCCAAAGCGATCGTTGATCCGGGGAGTGCGGCCAAACTCACTCATCACGCAGACGAGCGTGTCGTCGAGCATTCCCCGCTCGGCGAGATCGTTGATGAGGGTGGCGAAAGGCCGGTCAAACTCTCCGAGTTGCTCGATGTGAAAGTCGAAATTCTCGAAGTGCGTGTCGTAATTGGAATGATTGACTTGCACAAAAGGAACGCCGCGTTCGAGCAGCCGGCGGGCGAGCAGGCAGTGCTGGCCGAACTCGTGCGGGCCGTACCGCTGCTGGTCGCGGGCCGATTCCCGCGAGACATCGAAGACCTGCTGCTGGGCAAGCAGATCGATCGCCTGGTCGTACGAAAAACTGTAGGCGTCGGTGTCAGCGGTCCGCCGACGGCCGGCAAACCGGTCGTTGAGCCGCCGCCGCAGCAGGGTTCGCCGCAGATCGGCCGCGGCGGTGAGGCCTTCCGGGCGGCTGGTGTAGGCGGGCGGCTTGCCGTCATTCATCGCAACCCCCGCAAACTGCGGACCGAGGTAGGCAGCCTTCCCCGGCCCCGTTCCGGCCCCGCGAATCAGAATATGACCGGGCAGTGTCAGGCCGGCCGGCGTCTGCGTCTTGGCGACGACCGCGCCGAGCGACGGATAGTTGAGCGGCGCGGGCTGATCGCGGCCGCTGATCATCTCCCGCTGCCCCCGGCCGTGGTCGCTGTTTTTCGTGTCGAGGCTGCGGATGATTGAAAGCCGGTGCATCTGCCGGGCCGTGTGCGGCAGCAGTTCGCTGATGTGCACGCCCGGCACGCTGGTGGGAATCGCCCGAAACGGCCCGCCGGTATCGGTGCCCGGCTTCGGGTCCCAACTCTCCAACTGGCTGACACCGCCGTGCAGAAAAATCACCAGCACCCGCTTGTTGCCGGCCCGCACCGCCTCGGCCAGGCTCGGCGTGGCGGCAAAGCCTCCGCAGACGCCGACTCCACCGGCGGCCACACTGGCCAGCAGACCGCGACGGGAAACAGGCCGCGGACCGACGCCGGCGACAGCGGCTTCATGGCTCCAATGATTCATACTGAACCTCCACGGGCTTCCGGCCGCCGTCAGTGGTTAAATCGAAACTCGTTGCTGGCAAGGACCGCCCAAACCAGCTCCCCGATGGCCCGGGGCCGGTCGTCTGCGCCGGCAGCGAGATGGGCTGTCCACTCTTTTCGTTCCGCGGGACGGGCTGGCCGGGAAAGCAACGCCAGACAGACTTCCTCGGCGACTGTCTGCAGATTGTCCTCGCTGGCCAGCCGGCCAACCAGGCTGTCTTTGCGGGCCGGCAGCTCCCCGCTGATCTGCGGCCCGTTGGCGACGAGCAGGGCCTGATTGACGCTGGCCTGAAACCCCTCGAGGAAAGGGTCGCTAAAGGTCGCGACAAACGGCGTGAGCAGACCGTCAAGCCGCTGCTGAAACGCCTGCTCGATCGCACGCTGCCGGGCTGCCTGCCGATCGGCCGCGGCTGCCTTCGTGACCGACTCCGGCGGTTTTTTTTCGATGGCCGCAGTCGCCTCCACCCGCAGCCGCGCAAGTCCCCCGGTCGCCTCGAGGACCGCCAGCAGAAACTGATCGGCGGCGAGGGGACGAAGCCGGGCCACCTGCAGGTTCTCCGTCCACCGCTGCTGAATCGACTGCCACCGCGTCGCGGCGGCTGTCGCGTCGGGGGCGGCGTCGCCGGTGTGCTCGATCAGGTCTTGAGCGAGCTGTCGCCGCCAGTCGAGCCGGGCGAGCTGCTGCTGGCAGACGACCAGTTGCCGGGTCGCCTCGGTCGCCTCCCGGGAGAGATCGGCCAGCGTGGCAGGCGAGCGCCGGGCAGCCTCTCCGCTGACGGCGGCCCGGGCTGCCCTCAGGTTTTCCTCGGCGTTCCGGCGGGCCTCGGCGGTCTTTTTTCGCTGCTCCTCGGCAGCGGCGCCAGCCTGCTGCCGTTTGCTGCGATCCTGCTCCAGACTGGCCGCGAGATCGGCCAGTGCCGCATCGCCGGCAAGGAGCGTTGCAGCCCGCTTGGCCTCGGCGGCGGCGGCGGCGACAGCGGCGGCAACCCGGGCAGCCTTTTCGGCACTGGCGGCAGCCGTGGCGGCAGCTTTGTCCGCAGCATCAAACACCTTGCGGGCTTCATTGCGGGATGCGTACAGCGGTCGCAGCTTCCCGGCGATCGCCCGCTCTGCCGCGAAGGCCGCCCGAAACCGTGACTCGGCTGCGGCGGCCGCCCGCTCGAGCCGCTCGAGGCGGGCTGCGACCTGTTCGCGTCGCCGGCGAACTCGGCCCAACTGGGCTTCGACCTCAGCCGGTTCGATCTCCACAGCGGCTGGCGGATCGACCGCCCGCTGATAAGTCTGGGAGAGGACGATCCCCCGCACGATCGGCCGCAGCCGAAACCCCCCGGTCGCGAGCCTGTCGCCGAGCCGTTCCAGCAGCTCCGGATGGCTCGCCGGGTTGGCCGGCCCGACGCCGTCGAGCGGATGAATCAAGCCGCGGCCGAAAAAAAACGCCCAAAGGCGATTCACCAGATTCCGCCGGAAGGCGTCGCTCGTCGCCAACTGCTTCGCCAAGGCCGCCCGGCGGCTGTAGGCTGGCACCCCGCGGGACTTTTTCGAGGGCGTCACCGCATACCCGTCACTCGGCTCGGGCACCGGTTCGTCGATCAGCGGTGGCCCGTCGGGAAGCTGAGGCCAAACAGCCGCAGCCGAAGATTCCGTGAAGACTGAACGATAATCGACCTCGCCGCTGGCAGCCTCGGAGAGCTGCTGGACCTTGCCAGCTTTAAAAAGACTGGTCCGGTTGACGAAGGCGTGGAGACCGTGGAATTCGGCCTGCAGAATATCGCCGTCGAGCGGATGGTCATGGCACTGGGCGCACTGAAGCTCCCGCCCGAACAGGGTCCGACCGATCGCCCGGGTCATCTTGATCGGCTCACCGCCCCGGGCCAGCAGAAAGGCTGCCGCGGGATTGGCGGCAGGATCGCCCCCAGTGGCAGCCACGACCTCGGCGCAGAGTTGATCGAGCGGCCGATCGGCGGCGATCTGCGCCCGCAGCCAGGCCTGCCAGGCGTCACGCAGGCTGCCCGGCGGGCTGTCCCGCTCCAACAGCATCGCGTCAAACGCGTAAGCCATCCGCCGGGCGA
>CAZIQV010000172.1:0-1075 GCA_964541275.1 uncultured Chitinophagaceae bacterium
GGGCCGCGAGGGTGGCCAAGTGGGCCCGCAGGTCGGCTGCGGTGCGGAACCGGGCGATTCGCGGGAAAGTGGGCGTTGTCGCTGCCATATTTCGGTAGAGGCTATCATGCGGCAACACAACGCTCCAAACTTCACCCGATCCGTCTGCCGTTATGTCCGTGGATCCAATCAGCCTCGTCCGCCCCTGCCGGCCAATCCGCGGCATCTCGGCGATCCTGCTGCCTTTCACGGTCGACGGCGGTGTCGACTGGGAGGGCTTCACCGCCCACGTGGCCCGCACTGCTGCGGCCGGGATCGTGCCGGCGGTCAACATGGACACCGGCTACGTGCATCTGATCGATGACAACACCCGCGAGCGGGCCCTGCGGCTGGCCCGTGAGGCTGTCGGCGACGGCGAGCTGGTGGCGGGAGCCTGCGTGGTCGACCAACCGGGGGCCGCGTTCGATCTTGCCGCCTATGGCCGGCAATTCGCCATGATCGCCGCGGTCGGTGCAGTGCCGGTGATCTTTCCGTCGTTTGGTCTGACCGCTGGCCACGATACCGAGGTGATCGGCAGGTTTCGGCAGCTGGCCGGTTGCACCGAACGCTTCATCGGGTTTGAACTGGCTGCCGCTTTCGTGCCCAGCGGCCGGGTGCTGGGTCTGGAGGCCTACGCTGAGCTCGTGCAGATCCCCAACTGCATTGGGGCCAAGCACTCGTCGCTGTCGCGGCGGCTGGAGTGGGAGCGACTGGCCCTTCGCGATCGGCTGCGGCCTGAATTTCGTGTCTTCACCGGAAACGACCTTGCCATTGACATGGTGCGGTACGGCAGCGACTGGCTGCTGGGCCTTTCGACCGCCTGGCCGGAGGCCTTTGCTCAGCGGGACCGGTGGTGGGCGGCAGGGGATAGCCGCTTCGATGAACTTGACGATGCCCTCCAGGCCCTCGGCGACTTTGCCTTCCGCGATCCGGTGCCGGCCTACAAGCATTCGATGGCCCAGGCCCTGCGGCTGCGGGGCGTGCTGGCAAGTGACGAGCCGCATCCCGACAGTCCCCGCCGCCCGGCGAGCGACCGGCCGATCATCGCGACAATTCT
>CAZIQV010000172.1:1175-5133 GCA_964541275.1 uncultured Chitinophagaceae bacterium
GGCCGAGCAGCGGCCTGCGATCGCCGCTGTCGTCGATCAGGCGGTTGCCGGCCGGCAACCGTTTGAGTTGGCCTTTGGTGGCGTCGGGCTGTTTCCCGCTACCGGCCGGCCCCGGGTGATCTGGCTTGGTGTCACCCGCGGGGCTGATGAACTCGCCGACCTGCACGAGGCGATGACCGCGCGGCTTGAGCCCCTCGGTGTGCCGCTGGAGCGGCGGCCGTTTCGGCCTCATCTCACGCTCGGGAGATTCGGCGGGCGGGGCCGGGATCGGCCTGGGCCGGTGGCGGCGGCCGGCGAGCGATTTGCCGGGGTGTCCGGCGGAAGTGGCCGGGTCGAGTCGGTCACGCTCTACGCCAGCCGGCTCGAGTCGGCCGGGGCGGTCCATACCGCGTTGCACACCGCCCTGCTCGGTCGCTCGGGCTCCGCCGCCGAGTGATCCCGCCGGAGGGTCGCAGTCGACGTCGGGCGATAACTGCGCTGCCTGCCCAGCTTGCGGGAGCGACCAGGCCGTGGCACAACACGGCCATGGCATGGCTACAACATGAAATTCGGCTCACGCCGCGGCGGCGGGGCTGTCATCTGGTTACCGCGGAGGTGGTCGCGGCGGTTCCCGACCTCGATCGCGTCGAGGTCGGCCTGCTCCACGTCTTCATCAAACACACTTCGGCGAGTCTCTCGCTCAACGAGAATGCCGACCCCGATGTGCCGCGGGACCTGGCGATGGCCCTCGATGCGATCGCCCCTGAGACGCTGCCTTACATCCATACCTGCGAAGGTCCGGACGATATGCCGGCCCATGTCAAGGCGACGCTCACCGGTTGTTCGGTCACAGTCCCGGTCCGGGGCGGTCGGCTCTGCCTCGGCACCTGGCAGGGCATCTATCTCTGCGAGCACCGCGACCGCGGTGGTCCCCGCTCGCTCGTTGTCACGGTGCAAGGCGAGTTGGCGGCCGCTCCGGCCTGAGCCGGCCGCCGGCCCTGCCGGTGTCAGACCTGCTGAAACAACGCGATCTTCGGCTCGCCCGCGACACCGAGTTTTGCCCTCGCCGCGGTGGGGTCGGGATTGGGCAGGAATGCGGCGGCGGCGGCAGTTTCAAAGTCGTGATTGCCCAGCGTATCATTCGGTTTTCGAGTCGGTGGACGACGGCATCGGCCCTGACGGCATTTTCAGTGCGGACAGCCGGCGCCTCCGGCGACTATCAACCGGCCTGAACGGCAGCAAAATCCTGAACCTGGTGGCGGGCGAGCAGACGAATCATAGGGAACTTCTTGGGGTGGGGCCGGCCGCGGCTGGCGGCTGGGAGCAGCTTCGCTCAAACAATCAGACAACCGCTCTGCGAGCGTCAGGGTTTGGTGGCCACGATCATCGAGCCGGGGCCGCTGGGATGCTCGCAACGGATTTCCGTGGAGCCCGCTTCGGCCAGCCAGCCCTCGCGGTCGGCGGCGATCTTTGGGGCAACAATGAGTTGGCGTCGAGCAGCAGACGTGGTTGCCCCGGCGGGCCGGGCCGGGCGGTGGCGGCCGATTTGTCGCGGGCTTATCACGGCCGCGATCTGGGTTGCGGCCGCCCTGCTGGTGGTCTGGCTGGTACTCGGGCCGCACCGGCTCGTCTATCGGGTGCTGTCGTGGCTCTGGTCGTTGCGCTGGTGAGGGCTGCTTGGTTCGGCAGACGGCAGCGGCTTCCAGCGGATCTTCCGTGACCCGCCGACAAGCCACCGCGGGTCCTCCACCTCCAGCCAGGTCCCCGGACGACCGACCCGTTGAAAAAACTCCCTGAACAGTCGGTGCGCCGGCGGCAGCGTGACATTCAGCGGCCCGTAGAACTCGTTGAGCGGCCTCCGCTCAAACGGCGAACAGATGAAGCCGCGGGGCGTGTTGGCGGCGTAGAGGCAGGCTGCCAGATAGGCGTCGACGAGCCCGAGGTGGTAGCCGAGCGGCATCAGCAGCAGACTGGCCGCCCAGCCCCGGGCCCATCGCGGCGCGGCGGTCCAGCAGGAGCCCAAGGCCCGGCCCCGCCAGGACGCGATCAGGGCGGGGCCGGCACAGGCCAACGCCACATTCCACGGCCAGACCGCCGAGTTCCAGTTCAGCCAGAGCGGTGAGAGGAGGCCGAAGGCGGCGGCGTGCAGGACAGCAGCTCCCGCGGCCACCAGTCCCCTTGTCTGCGGGATCAGGCAGCCGACGCCGAGGCTGACTTCACTGAGGGCGAGGCCGCCGGCGACCGTGACGCCGGCCGCGTTGTTCCAGCGGTCTCCAAGCAGCCAGGGGCCGAAAAACTCGAAGTAGTCGGGGCTGAGAAGCTTGTGCAGGCCGGCGAAGAGCCAGAGTGAAACCAGCGACGCCCGGGCGGCCAGCACCCCCGGCCGCCACGAGATCGTGCCAAGCGAAAGCATCAGCATTGAGACGATCTGCGGCTGGATGCGGGTCTGGTCGAAAAGCATCGCGGTGGTGAAGCCGAGGCAGCAGGCGACGGCACCGAGCCGCGGCGCGATTCCCAGCAGCACGCAGGCGGCCAGCAGCGGTCCGCCAAAATTCAGCTGGGCCGTTGCGACGACCGGCAGCGGCGGAGGCTGATCGCGAGCCTGCCAGAGCGGCCAGGTCATCAGCACGGAGGCGGCAAGGCAGGCTGCCAGCACGACCCGGAAACCATCCGGCCAAAGACAGCCCCTGTCGTCGGGGGCCTCGGCGGCAGCGTCCGGCGGCATATCGATGCGATCGGAAGAGTCACTCGCCATTTTCGGCTTCGAGCTGCTCGCGGGCAGTCTCGATCTGGGACCGCTTGGCCTCGTCGACCGCGGGCCACCGCAGCCCGAGCCGACGGATGGTGCCGGCGAGCACCGCTGCCACCGCCGCCCGGCTGACCCACTTGCGGTCGGCGGGAATCACATACCAGGGGGCATGGTCGGTGGAGGTCGCGGCGATCATGCTTTCGTAGGCCGCCATATAGGCCCCCCAGTGCCGGCGTTCGGCGACGTCGGACGCCGAGAACTTCCAGTGCTTGTCCGGCTCGTTGATGCGATCGAGGAATCGCTGCCGCTGCTCTTTCCATGACAGGTTCAGAAAAAACTTCACGATCGCCGTGCCGTTGCGGGCGAGGTGGTGTTCGAAGTGATTGATGTCGGCGAACCGGTCTTCCCAGGTGCGGTCGGAGGCGGCGACGTTGGGAATTCGCTGGGCCTCGAGCAGATGTGGATGAACCCGGACGATCAGGACCTCTTCGTAGTAGGACCGGTTGAAGATGCCGATCCGGCCTCGCTCCGGCAGCCGCTTCATGCACCGCCAGAGAAAGGTGTGATCGAGGTCTTCGGCCGAGGGATGCTTGAAGCTGGTCACCTCGACGCCCTGGGGGTTGACGCCACTCATCACATGCTTGATCGCACCGTCCTTGCCGGCGGCGTCCATCGCCTGAAAGATGACCAGCATGCTCCAGGTGTCGGCCGCGTAGAGCAGTTCCTGGGTTTCGGCAAGATCGCCCCGGCTTTGTTTGAGTATCTCCTTCGCCCGTTGTTTTCGTTTTTTTTCGGGCTTTTTCTCATCGCCGGCCCACCGTGGGTCGTGGTCGGCCAGCCGAAATGGACGCTCCGGTCGGACGCGAAAAAGACGGTCGGCGAGATCGTAGTCGAGTGGCATGAGGCCAGTCCTGGTGTCGAAGGGGAAGTGGCTCGGCCGCCGCGAAAATCGTAACTGAGGTGCCGCGGTATGCCGACGGCAGTTCCGGTTTCGAAGGGACCCCGTCGGCGGCGGCCGCCGGCTGTGCTCTGCGGCCGCCGGCTACGGGTGTCGCCGGGGTGGTCGGCTCGGCGGATGACTGCCCCAGCGCCGCGTCAACGGTCAAACCGGTTGAGCGTCTGGTCCCGCAGCTGGCGATCGTCAAAAAGATGCAGGTGGAACCGCTCGGCAAGCATCCGGAAGGCGGCGATGCCGCGGACGCTGTTGCCCTTCTCGTCGAGCCGGGGTGA
>CAZIQV010000173.1:0-5099 GCA_964541275.1 uncultured Chitinophagaceae bacterium
TCGCGATCACCACGAGAAGTTCGATCAGCGTAAAGCCCCGAAAGCGTTTTTTGTCCATTGCAAAACTCCTTGGCACGTTCAGCAAAAAAGTAGAAAACATCAAAACAACCAACGTATCCCCTCGCGTCTGCGACGACTCGTCCGGCGAGCGGAGTGGGCTCAGGCTCGGTCAATCCCAGGTGGCGACGTTGCCGTCCTGACGGGCCCCGAGGTTCTGCCACACCGTCAAATCGATCGTGTCGCTCACCGTGTGAGTCGCCCCGTCGACGCCAACAACATTGACGACACCACCATGCAGGCTGCGGGCCGGAAACACCCCGTTGCGGTCGGCACAATCGCCGTAGTTTCCGCCCGTGGCGAATGAGATGTGGCCCCAGTTCGGCGGTGCCACGGTGTTGAAGGCAGATTTGGTCGGCAGGCCCGCCTGCCAGTCCCTGCCGGCATTGCTCTGGTGCCAACTCTGGGCCTGCGTGTCAGCTGCCTGCCCCATCGTTTCGAGGTCGGCCGCGGACGGAAAGTTGGCCGACCCGACCAGCGAAACCGAGGCGGTGGTATCCCGGCTCAGGTTTAACAGGCTGTTATTGTCGTCGCCTTTGAGAACCTCCGAAAGCAGCAGCGTCTTGGACGTCCCGTCGAGAATCTCCTCAAAGGTCGTGGTGTTCGATCGCATGATCGGTCCATCGGAGGGCTGCGGCGTGACCGGCCGGATCCCGGTCGGCCCCTGACCGCCCGCCGTGCGGTACAGATTGACCGTCGAGCCGGCGTTGGCCGCGTAATTAATGCCGCCGAACGCGGGGTTGCCATACGGGAGATCGGATGGACAGACAAATGCGGAGATTTTTGTCCGGCGAACCGAGCCGTTGGCTCCAGCGGCGTACTTGCTGTTGAAATCCATCGCGTCGTGGAGGCTCGTCTCCTCGATAAACGGCAGCAACTGCGTCCAGAGGCTGTGGCCCGACCAGGCATTCCAGGCTGGGGAACGATGCCCCGTGCCGTTTCCGATCTCAAGACTTCGCTCGCCGGTCCGCGGATTGCCGTCAAACTGATACATCGGCAATTCGGTTTGGGCGCTGTAGTAGTTCTGCAACGCAAGGCCCAGCTGCTTGAGGTTGTTGCTGCAGCTACTGCGGCGGGCCGCCTCGCGGGCCTGTTGGACAGCCGGCAGCAACAGCCCGACAAGAACGCCGATGATCGCGATGACGACCAGAAGTTCGATGAGCGTAAATCCTGATGGCGTCGTGATTCTTCGCATCGTTCTCCTCGCCGGGTCTGGAGGAGAAAAGCCGCAGTTTGCCTGCTTCAAGAACTGAGACCTCCCCCGCAAAAAAACACCTATATTGAGAAACTTTGGTGACGACAAGGGAATTCCAGCCCGCCCAGCAGCGGGCTCCCCGGCAACACGGTCGACCGATCCAGGAACTGTCAGGACAACCGGGAGGGAGCATGGCTGACAGCTCGCCGTCGGGACGGCCCCGCTACGCTCCGTCTCAGCCACCCCTGCGGCGGTGGCAGCCTGCTGCCATCATCGCGCTTCTGTTCATCGGCGGGGCCGTCTTCTGGGCGCCTGCGGTGGCCGCTTGGCGAACGGAGGTGCTTCTCAATCTGGAGCAGCTCGACGCAGCCGAGAGTTGGCTGGGGCGGGCTGAGTGGCTCGGACTCGACCGGGCACAGGCTGATTTTTTCCGCGGAACGCTCGCTTCCAGACGGCGGCGGCTCGCCGAGGCTGCCCGCTGGCTGCGGTCTGCCGCGGCGGCGGGCTATGCTCCCGCCGAGGTGAAGCGCGCCCAACGGGTGGTGCTGGCCCAAGCCGGCCGGTTTGCGGAATTGGGCGGGCAAGGGGTGGAACTGCTCGCCCATCCCGGTGCCGATGCCGCCGGAATCTATCGCGGATTTGTACTCTACGCGCTGGCAAACGGGCTGACCGGGGATGCTGAAAAAGTAATCGCCCGCTGGCGGGAACAGTTCCCCGCAGAGGCAGACCCCGTGCGGTTTGCCGGGCTCGTGGCAACGATCGAGAATGATTGGCAGGCCGCCGAGAAGGCCTATCGCCGCGGCCACGAACTCGCGGCCGACGATCACCAGATTCTCAGGTCGCTGGCCAGCTGCCTGATGAACCAGCTGAAATTCAGCGAGGCGAAAGCCTGTTGGCACAAGCTGCTCGACGCCGACCCGGAATCTCCCGCTGCGGTCACCGGACTGGCGGACTGTCAGTCAAAGCTGGGAGACACCGCCGCGGCGGCCGCGACGTTGAAGGTCCATGCCGAGGCAGTTGCGAACGATGCTGATGCAGCGGCTCTCCGGGGCCGGGTCTCCCGAGAACTGCAGGACCACCCGGAAGCCGTGTCGTGGTATGAAAAAGCGAATAGACTGCGACCGGAGAGCACCGAAATCAAGAGGCTGCTCGCGCAGGCTTACAGGCTCAACGGACAGGCCGATCGGGCGGAGTCGTTGAAGCCTGTCGTTGCCGCAGGCGAAGCAGCCCTCGCAGAAATCAGAAGACTCAACGGGCGACTCGCGCAGGAACCCCGGAACGCCAACCTGCGCTATCGACTCGGTGAACTCACCTGGCGGTGGCAAAGCCGTGCGGAGGGGCTCAACTGGATGCGGGTCGTCCTCCGGGTCGACCCCCGGCACGAGGCGGCAAAGCGGTTTCTCGCAGACCACGACGATGGGCAGACCGATGCAGGTACGACCGAGTCGTTGGCCCTTCCCGAAATGGTCAGCGACTGACGCTGCTTCCGGCTCGGCTCCCTCGCGCCGGTGTGCGGACAGCTGTCGCGGGGCTGGGTTGCTGCTGCTTCTGGCGATCGCCGCAGCGATCGCCGTCGGCAGCGTTGGCTGCCGGCCACAGCCCGATCGGCCGCCACCGGCCGGGCAGCCAACCGAAACAGATAGGGCTGCCGCTGACGACGGCAGCCGGGTCGCCCCGGTGGCGATCTTTTCCGAACTGGCGCCGGCGTTGACCGGAAGAATCATCGCCCGGACCGGCACCGGCACGCCCCGACACACGATTCTTGAGTCGCTCGGCTCCGGTGTGGCGATGCTCGACTACGATCGCGACGGCGATCCCGACATCTTCAGTCTGGGCGGCGGCACATTTGGGCCGACCGGACTCCCGATTGGCCAGCCCCCCACCCTGCTGCGAAACGACGGCGACGGGAAGTTCAGCGATCAGACCGCCGAGGCCAAGATCACCGCACCCGCGTTCTACAGCCACGGCGTCTGCGTCTTCGACTGGGACCGGGACGGGTTTCCCGACCTGCTCATCACCGGCTTTCACGGTTGCCTGCTCTATCACAACCAGCGGGATGGCCAATTTGCTCCGGTCACCGCCGCTGAACTTGGGATCACGGCCGACAGCTGGTTTACCAGCGCCGCCTCGGGCGACTTCAACGCCGACGGCTTCGTCGACCTCTACCTCGCAACCTATGTCGATTGGAGCCCGACCAACGACCCGCCCTGTCTCATCAGCGGCCGCCGGGATATCTGTCCGCCTGCCCAGTTCAATCCGCTGCCCGATCGGATCTATCTGGGAACCGCGGACGGGCCGTTCCGGCTGGCGGAGGGCCCGTTGCGTCCGAGCCTGCCGGGGAAGGGCCTTGGGGTGGTCGTGGCCGACTTCGACCTCGACGGCGACAGCGACATCTACGTCGCCAACGACACCACCCCCAACGCGTTGTACAAAAACGAGGCCAACCAGCGGCTCGTCGAGGTCGGCCTCTCCAGCGGTACGAGCCTGGGGCTCACCGGTGGCCCGGATGGCAGCATGGGGGTCGATTCCGCCGACACCGACGGTGACGGCCTGCCCGACCTCTGGGTGACGAACTTTGAGCGGGAGAGCTTCGGCCTCTATCGCAACGCCGGCGACCTGCTGTTTCAGAACGTCAGCCTGCCAGCCGGGATCGGCCGTCTCGCCCGCACCTACGTCGGCTTCGGCACAGCCTTTCTCGATATCGATGCCGACGGCTGTGAGGATCTGTTCGCAACCAACGGCCATGTGATGTTCCAGCCGCGGAATGCTCCCCGGAAACAGCTGCCAATCCTGCTGCACAACGAGGCAGGCGGCCGGTACCGCGACGTTGCCGCGACGGCGGGTGCCTACTTCTCCAGCCCTCATACCGGCCGGGGAGCGGCCGTCGGCGACCTCGACGGTGACGGCGATTTGGACCTCGCCGTCACCCACGCCGACGAACCGCTCGCAGTGCTGCGAAACGATGGCCGGCCGGCCGGTGTCGTGCAACTCAGGCTTGTCGGCACCGCATCCCACCGCGATGCCGTGGGGGCCAGCGTCACGCTCAAAACAAATCGGCGACGGCTGATTCGGCTCGTCAAAGGCGGAGGCAGCTACCTGTCAGCGAGCGAGAAAATCGTCTGCTTTCTCTTGCCCGCGACCGAACAGCCAAAGACTGTCACGATCCGCTGGCCGTCGGGTAGCCAGAGCGACTTTCCCGTTCCTTCCGACGGCGGATTCTTTGAGGCAACCGAAGGGGCTGATTCTCTCAAGGCGTCCACTCACGCCGCCTCGGTCGCATCAACCGGACTCCCCGGCGGCGTCTCGCCAAAGTAATACTTCTTCGCATCGGGGTTATTGAGGACTTCTTCGGCGGTGCCGTGGCAGAGGATTTTGCCGGCCCGGACCACATAGCTGCGGTCGGTGATCGCCAGCGTCTCCCGCTCGCGGTGGTCGGTGATCAGGATTGAAATCCCGTCGTCCCGCAGCCCCATGATGATCTTCTGGATTGAATGGATCGTCACCGGGTCGATGCCGGTGAACGGCTCATCGAGCAGGATGATCCGCGGCTCAGTCACCAGGCAGCGGGCAATCTCCAGCCGCCGCTTCTCGCCGCCGGAGATGTAGTGGGCCTTCGACTTGCGGATTCGGGTAATGTCGAACTGCTCCATCAGTTCCTCGCACCGCCGCCGCCGCTCCTTCGAGCCCATCCCGATCAGTTCCATGATCGCCAGCAGGTTCTGCTCGACGGTCAGCTTGCGAAAGACGCTCTGCTCCTGGGCCAGGTAACCCATGCCGCCATCCCGGGACCGCTTGAACATCGGCCACTTGGTGATCTCCTGGTCGTCCAGCAGCACCTGGCCGCCGT
>CAZIQV010000174.1:0-5096 GCA_964541275.1 uncultured Chitinophagaceae bacterium
CTGCCGCCGAGGTTGCCCGCCACAACCATGCCCGGTTGACTCGGGGCCGCGATGCTGCCGCGGCCGACCTCGGCCTGGTGATCTTCGTCACCCCGGGCGAACTGGCGGCCCAGCATGCCGGCCGGGCCGGCCCGCCGACCACCGTTGTGCACAGCTTTCCCCTGGCCTGTTCCCTCTGGGCACAGGGCTATGAACAGGGCGTCGGGCTGCGACGCGTGTCGGTGCAGCAGGTTCCCGAACGCTGCTGGCCGATCGGAGCGAAGGTTCGCAGCCGGCTGCACTACTTTCTTGCCGACCGCGAGGCCGCGGCCGCCGAGCCCGGGGCCAGGCCGCTGCTGGCCCATGCCGATGGTCGGCTCAGCGAAACTTCGACAGCCAATCTTGCCGTCGTCCGGGGCACGACGATCGCCTCGCCGCCGCCGACCGACGCCCTGCCCGGCGTGAGTCTGGGCCACCTGCAGCAGCTCGCAACCGTTGCCGGTTTCACCTTCGAAAACCGGTCGCTGTTCGCCGACGACCTCGTCGCTGCCGACGAAATTCTGTTGACGAGCACGCCGTGGTGCCTGCAGCCGGCGGTCCGCTGGGACGGCCAGAGCGTCGGTGACGGCCGACCGGGGCCGGTCTACCGACAGTTGCTGGCAGCCTGGAGCGACGCGGTCGGCCTCGATATCGCCGCGCAGGCACTTCGCGAGCGGTGACCGCGGCGGGACAGACTGTCGGCGGACCGCGGCATCCGGAGTATGCTTTTGGCGGCCCTCCGAGAGACCTCCGATGCCCCCGCCCGACGCGCCGTCGGCGGCTCCCGCGCCGCCGCCGGCATCCGCTGCTCCACCGACTGCGGCAGCCGCTCCTCGCGGTCCGCTGCGGCGGCTTTATGTCTGGGTGCTGTCCTGGGCCGATTCTCCCCACGGCACGACGGCGCTGGCGACGATCTCCTTCGCAGAGAGTTCGTTCTTCCCGATTCCCCCCGATGTCTTGCAGATCGCGCTGTCAGTGTCGAAACCAGGCCGGGCGTTTCTCTACGCCGCCGTCTCGACGGTCGCGAGTGTGGCTGGCGGGCTGGTCGGCTGGCTGATCGGCTGGGGTTTCTGGCAGGCCACTTCGGGCTTCTTTTTCCACTGGATTCCAGGATTCACCGAGAATCACTTCGCCACCGTCGAGCAGCAGTATCAGGCCAACGCAGGAATCGCCATCTTCGCAGCGGCCTTCACGCCGATTCCGTTTAAGGTCTTCACGATCGCCGCTGGAGCCTGTTCGGTCCCCCTGGCAACGCTGCTGGTTGCCTCGACAGCCGGCCGGGGGCTGCGGTTTTTTCTCGTGGCGGCGGTGATGCGGATCTTTGGCGAGCAGGCCAAGCGGGTTCTCAACCGCAATCTCGAACTGGCGACCTTCGTGCTTGGCGGGCTGATCGTCGCCGGGTTCCTCGCCATCCGCTTTCTCGGCAGCCACTGATGAGGCCGGCCCGTCTCCGGGCGGTCAGGCAAGGTCCGCCGCAGCCTGTTGGAAGACCCGCAGAAAACTGCGGCGGACCGTCGCAGTTGCCGCGGCGACTTCGGCGGCGAGTTCCTCGCCGGTTGCCCGCCCGAGCAGGGCGGCAAGCCGGTCGCGGGCCGCGGCGGCCGCGGGAAAATCATGGCCGAGCCGGAGATCGAGCAACCGGAGACTGCACTCGATCGACCGCAGCAGGTCGTAGGCGGCCCGCAGGCTGCCGGCGGTCTCGACGTCGAGGATCGCGGCGGTAGCCAGGGCCTCAAGACCGGCCAACGTGTTCGGGGTTCGTACCGCCGGCAACCGCCCGCCGTGCAGCAGTTGCAGCAACTGCACAATGAACTCAATGTCGACGACCCCGCCCGGCCCCCGCTTGAGATTGCTAGCCGCCGCCCCTTCCTCCATCCGCAGCCGCATCGCCTGAATCTCAGCGACGTCTGCGGCGGTCCAGGCGTGCCCGTAGCTGGCCTCGGTGATTTGCTGGGCAGCCCGACGGGTGGCGGCGTCACCGCCGACGACGACCCGAGCCTTCACCAACGCCTGCCGCTCCCAGATCGCCGCCGGGCCGGACGGGGCGAAGTAGCGGCCGAAGGCATCGAGGGAGATCACCAACGGCCCGCTGCGGCCGCTGGGCCGCAGCCGCGAGTCGACCTCATAGAGTCGTCCCTGCGGGGTGAAGGTGTTGAAAAGCTGCAGGCAGCGGTTGGCAACTTCGCCGAAGAACTGGCTGTTGGCAATGCCGGCCCGGCCGGCTGCCGGCGGGACGGTCGCCCCGTCGTGTTCGTAAAGAAAGACCAGATCGACGTCGCTGGCATAGTTCATCTCCCGGCCGCCGAACTTTCCCATCGCCAGCACCACCATGCCGGCAGTCTGTTCAGCGGCGGCGGCCCGGGGCGATCCAAACTTTGCGGCAAGCTCCGACTCGCGACGGGCGACAACGACCCGCAGCACCGCCTCGGCAAGATCGGACAGGGCCGCCGCAGTGGCATGGGGAGAGGAATGGTGCAACAGGTCGCGGATACCGATCCGCAGTTGCTGAGCAACCTTGAAGGCGATCAGGGTCGGCAGCACGTCGACGGCGGTGCCGCAGAGCCTCAAGATTTGACCTTCGAGCCGCTCCAGCGGTGGCTGCTCACCGCCGAGCAGGCTGTCTTGCAGCTCGTCGATCATGCCCGGATTGCGGATCAGCAATTCGGCGAGGAACGGGGCGGCTGAGCAGAACCTGACCGTCAGGTCGAGCGCCGCCGGCGAGTCGCTGAGCATCTCCCAGAGCATGCCCTTGCCGCCGAGGGAATCGCTGACGGCGACGAGGGTGGCCAGAGTGGCGTCCGGGTCGGGCGTGGCGGCAACCCGGTCGAGCAGCCGGGCCGCGATGGCGGCGAGGAAGTGCCGACACCGGCGGCTGGAGAGAAAGCGGGCGGGCTCCTCGCTGAGTCCCACCAGCAGCCGGTGGGCCTGCGGCAGGTCGCGGAAGCCCCGCGGTCCGAGAACGGCGGCGACTGTCTCGGCCGCGGGCGCCGGGTCGAGGACCAGATCGACCTCCGGCTCCGGGGTCACGTCATCCGGAAAGGCGTCGTGCAGCAGATGATCGAGAATGCGGCGGTTCAGCCGGGTCGCATCGGCCAGATCGGCCCGCAGCCGCCGGGCGGCCTCGGGGTCGGTTCCATAGCCGGTACGGACCGCGAGCCGGGCAAACTCGCCGTCGTCGTCGGGCAGCCGGTGGGTCTGCCGGTCGTAAAGAATCTGAAGCCGGTGCTCGACGGTTCGCAGCAGCCGGTAGGTCCGTTCGAGGATCTCCCGCTCCTGGTCGGTCAAGCCGCCCGCGGCCGCCAGGCGGCGGATCGCCTCAATCGTGTTGCCGCCCCGGACTGCCGGCGTGTCGCCGCCGTTGAGCAGCTGCAGAAATTGAATCGTGAACTCCACGTCGCGAATGCCGCCCCGGCCGGTCTTCAGGTCGGCCGCGTCGGTCCCTTCGCGAATCGCCCGCTGCTCGATCCGCCGCTTCAGCGCGCGGATGCCGCTGATGTCGGTCCGGTTCAGCCAGCGGCTGTAGACCCAGGGTTCCAGGCTGGCCAGCAGCCGCGCCCCGAGCCGCTCATCACCGGCGATGCAGCGAGCCTTGACCCACGCCTGCCGCTCCCAGGTGCGGCCCTGGCGATCGTAGTATTGCTGCATGGCCGACAGCGGCAGGACCAGCGGCCCCCGGCCGCCGTACGGCCGCAGCCGGAGGTCGACCCGGTAAGCCGCCCCGAGTTCGGTCTGTTCGCCGATCAGCCGGGTCGCCTCCTGAAGCACCCGCTCGAAAAATTCAGCGTTGGTGCAGGGCTTCGGCCCGACAACCCGCCCGTCTGCCGAATAGCAGCAGACCAGATCGATGTCGCTGGAGTAGTTCAGTTCGTTGCCGCCGAGTTTGCCCAACGCGATCACGGTGAGCGTTGCCGGGCTGCCGTCCGCCTCCCGCGGCTCGCCCCGAACCTGCCGCTGCCGCTGCCAGGCCACCCCGACCGCTGCGGCCACCACACAGTCAGCGACCGCTGAAATCTGGCCGACGACGGTCTCCAGCCGTTGATTCATCACGATGTCGCCGTAGGCAATCCGCAGCAGTTCCCGCCGCTTGAATCGCCGCAAGGCCCGCATCACCAGCCGGGCGTCGGTCTGCCCGCCGATGTCGGCCCGCAGCACCTCGCGGAGCGCTTCCCGCTTCTCCGGTCGGCCACCACCGCGGCGAATCTGCTCCCAGGTATCGGGCTCGGCCAGCACGATCTCGGCGAGGAAAGGGCTCGTCGCCACGATCGCCAGCAGGGTTTCCAACGCCGCCGGGTCCCGCTGGAACAACGCGACCGCCGAGAGCGGGCTGTGCAGCCTGCCGAGGAAGCGATCGAGGGTCAGCAGCACCCGGTCGGCATCGACAACCTCCGGCAGCAGGCGACCGAGTTGATCGATCAACACCGCGAGCAGGTCGGTGCTGAGCCCCCGGTCGGCCAGTCCCCGAAACACCCGGCCCGCTGCCCGGGCATCGGTGATGCCGGCGGCGGCAGCCCAGCGACCGATCGCGGCGTCATCAGCGATGAACGCATCCGGGGCACGGAGCCCTGCGACGCTCGCCAGACCGGGCCCCGGGGCTGCGGGCGGGGGGCCGGGGGCAGCCGCCATCTCAACGGCTCCGTCCGGCCGCTGCCGGCATCTCGATCTGATGCACGACCGGCTGCGGCTGCTGCGCCGGCGGCGATTGTTCCAGATCGGCCAGCGGAACCGCGTCGGCAAGGCCGTCGGCCACGTCACCGCCGAGGCTCCAACTGCCGGCCGCGGTGATCTCCACGTCGACCAGCCGACCGACGAGCCGCAGCGGCGCGTCAAAGACGACGATGCGATCGCACATCGTCCGGCCTGTCAGCTGGGCCGTGCCGTCGGGTCCGGGGGCGACCGCCCGCTTTTCGTCGCGGGTCGACAGCCCCTCCACCAACACCTGCTGCCGCGAGCCGATGAACCGGCGATTGCCCGCCAGGCTGACCTCGGCCTGGGCCTCAAGCAGCAGCCGGTTGCGTTCCTTCTTGACCGCTTCGGGCACGTCGTCAGGCTGCCGGTCGAAGGCCTTGGTGCCGGGCCGC
>CAZIQV010000175.1:0-5083 GCA_964541275.1 uncultured Chitinophagaceae bacterium
CCATGGCCTACATCGACCCGCACATCCACATGGTCAGCCGGACCACCGACGACTACCAGGCGATGGCCGAGGCCGGCTGTGTGGCCATCACCGAACCCGCCTTCTGGGCCGGCTTTGACCGCTCAAGTCCGGCCGGCTTCTACGACTATTTTCGGCAGCTGACCGAGGTCGAACCCCAGCGGGCGGCCCGGTACGGCATCGCCCACCACTGTTGGCTCTGCATCAATCCAAAAGAGGCCGAAGACCCGGTCTTTGCCCGGGAGGTGATGGGGCTGATTCCGGAGTTCCTCGACAAGCCGAATGTGCTGGGGATCGGCGAGATCGGGCTCAATAAAAACTCCCGCAACGAGCTGACGATTTTGGAGGAGCAGATTGAACTGGCCCGTCGGCATGATCGGCTGATCCTGGTGCACACCCCGCACCTGGAAGACAAACTCAAGGGCACGCGACTGACGATGGATGCCCTGGCAGGTGCCGGTATCGATCCGGGCCGAGTGCTGATCGATCATGTCGAAGAGCACACTGTCGCCGAGGTGCTCGACCGCGGCTACTGGGCGGGCATGACGCTCTATCCTGACAGCAAGTGCACGCCCCAGCGGGCGGTTGACATCATCGAGTGCTACGGTAACGAACGGCTCTGGATCAACTCCGCCGGCGACTGGGGGCCGAGTGACCCGCTGTCGGTGCCCAGGTGCCATGTCGAGATGCGGCGGCGGGGCCACTCTCGACAGTTGATCGAAAAGATCAGTCTCGAGAATCCCAAACTCTTCTTGAGCCAGAGCGGCCGGTTTGTGTTGCCCGACTGAGAACGGTTCACCGGCCCTTGGCCGACTCGCCCGGCCCTCGCAGTTGCTCCAGCGACACAAACCCGTCGCTGCCAGGCGGGCTTGCCGAGGGGGGCCGGCAGGGCGGGGCGGCCAGCCTCCGCCAGAGATGGCGAGCCAGCCAGAGTCCGGCCGCGGCAGCGATCACGATGGCGAGCAGGTCCTGCATGGCGGCCGTGGTTGATGTTCAGTTTTGTGTTCCGGGCCCTACCAGCCCAGTGCCGTACCGGTCTGGTAGGTCACAAACGCCCCCAGCCAGGCGAGCGCCGTCATGTAGCCGAAGGTAACCACCGGCCAGAGCCAGCTGCCGGTCTCTTTGCCGATCACCACCAGCGTGCTGGCGCACTGTGCACAGAGGGCAAAAAAGACCATGATCGAGAGGGCGACCGGCAACGTGAAGACCTTGCGGTCGCTGCCATCCCAGGTGGCCGCCCGCAGCTGGCGGATCAGCAGGCTCGCCCCCTCTTCTTCGCCGGGGTCGACGTCGCCGAGGTTGTAGATTACCCCCAGGGTGCCGAGGACGACTTCCCGGGCGGGAAAGCTCGCCACCGCCGCGCAGCCCAGCCGCCAGTCCCAGCCCAGGGGCCTGACTACCGGTTCGATGAAGTGTCCGGCGCGGCCGAGAAAACTCTGCCGCAAGGCCTCGCCCTTGAGCACTGCCGCATCGGCCGCACCGGCGGGCGGCAGTTCGAGCTTCGGATAGCTCCCCAGCGCCCAGACCACGATGCTCACCGCCACAATCAGGGTACCGGCGTTTTTCAGAAACGAGACCGCCGCCTCGCGGACCCGCTCCAGCACCACCGCCGGCTGCGGCCACCGCCAGCCCGGCAGTTCCATCACGAAGGGCTGCGGGGGACCGCGGAAGACCGTGCGGGAAAGGACAAAGGCAACCGCCGCGGCCACCACGACCCCGATGGCATACATCGCCGCCAGGACGACCGCCGGCAGCCGCAGCCAGGAAACCCCCACGGCGACATTTGGAACAAACGCCCCGCAGAGCAGCAGGTAGACCGGCAGCCGGGCCGAACAGCTCATCAGCGGAGCCACGAGGATTGTCAGCAGCCGGTCCCGGCGGTTTTCAATGGTGCGGGCGGCCATGATGCCCGGGATGGCGCAGGCAAAACTCGACAGCAGCGGAATGAACGATTTGCCGGACAGGCCAACACCAACGAGTAGCCGATCCATCAGAAAGGCGGCCCGCGACAGATAGCCGCAGCCTTCGAGAATGGCGACAAACAGAAACAGGATGGCGATCTGCGGCAAAAAGATGACCACGCCGCCGACCCCGGCGATGACGCCGTCGACCACGAGTGATTTCAGCGTCCCTTCGGGCAGCAGGGCGTCGGCCCCGGCGGCAAGGGTGTCGATACCGGCCGAGATGAGGTCCATCAACGGCGCCGCCAGCCAGAAGATCGAACTGAAGATCGCGAGCATCGTGGTGACAAACACCAGCGTGCCCCAGAGCCTGTGGGTCAGCAGGCTGTCGATCCGGTCGCTGACCGAGCGCCGGTGGTCGGGCTGACGGGTGACCACCTCCGCCACCACCTCGTCGATCCAGGCATAGCGGGCGATCGCTTCGGCGGCGGCCGCCGACCGGGCTTTGTCGGCTGCAGCCAGACAGCCGGCCAGCCGCTCGGGCAGGGTTGGCGGCTGCCACTCGACCGCCTCGAGGAGCATGTCGGCCAGCCGGCCGAGCCCCTGCCGCTGCGGCGCGACCACGCTAACGATGGGGCAGCCAAGTTCCCGAGAGAGGGATGCGGTGTCGACGGTGATACCCCGCGCCGCGGCGACGTCGCCGAGTGTCAGGGCGACAACCACCGGCAGCCCGACGGCAACCGCCTGACTGACGAGATAGAGGTTGCGGGCCAGGTTGGTGGCGTCGGCAACAACGACGACGCAGTCGGGCCTGGCGACGCCCTTCATCCGGCCCTCGAGCACATCGACCACCACCTGCTCATCGGGGCTCTTGGCCGCCAGGCTGTAGGTGCCAGGCAGGTCGATCAGTTCAATGCCGCAGCCCCGATGACTGAACCGGCCCACTTTCTCTTCGACCGTGACGCCGGGGTAGTTGCCGATCCGCGTCGGAATCCCGGCCAGCGCTGAAAAGAGCGTGCTCTTGCCGGTGTTGGGATTGCCCAGCAGAGCCACCGTCAAGTGGTTCCGGCCCGTCGGGGCTGCAGGCTGGTCGGATTGTTCAAGCGCCTCAACAGAAGACATCGACCGTTCCAGTCGGAGGGCAGCGGTCAGCCGGCAACCGCCACGCGGTCTGCCTCACTGCGGCGAATCGAAAGGCGGTACCCGCGAAGCTCGAGTTCGAGCGGATCGCCCAACGGGGCGGCCCCGACAACCGTGACGGCGACCCCCGGTGTCAGCCCCATTTCCAAAAGCCGCAACGAGGTTGCATCCTCGCCGGTGACGTCGGTCACTCGGCTGGTCGATCCAATCGTCAACTGTGTGAGGGGTCGCATCAGCTCACCATGCGGCAGGACACCGACCGAACGAAAGGCCGAATCTCCCGGCAACCCCGGCGGCGGCAGTCGATCAATTGAGAATGAATCTCAAGAACCATAGCTTAGGATTCCGCTCGCGGCGGAACAAGAGAAGCCTTCTCGTCGCAGTCGCTCGCCCCAGTCCGAGGCCAGGTATGCCCCGCGGTCTGTTCGTTGCCGGAACCGATACCGACGTCGGCAAGACGTCAGTCGCTGTGGCGATGCTCTCTGAGGTGGCAGCTGCCGGCCACCACTGCCGGGCTTACAAGCCGGTGGCCAGCGGGGTGACACCAGGCTGCTCCGACCCGGAACGGCTCTGGCGGGCGACCGGCTGTCGGGGACTTCTTGCCGACGTCTGCCCTCAGGTGTTTCGGGCGGCCATGGCCCCGGATCAGGCGGCCAGGGCTGAGGGCCGCCGCGTTGATGAACGGCTGCTGCGGCAGGGTGTCGCCCCACACAGCGACGGTGAGTTCCTCGTGGTCGAGGCTGCGGGAGGCCTCTTTTCGCCGCTTGGCCCCAACACCCTCAGCGCCGATCTCGCCCGCGACCTCGGCCTGCCGGTGATCGTGGTCGATGCCGCCCGAATCGGCCTGATCGGCCGGACGCTTGGGACGCTCACCGCCGCCCGGGCGGCGGGGCTGGCCGTGGCGGCGGTGGTGCTCTCGGAGGTATCTCCGGTGGCCGCCGGGTTGTCGGCTGCTGTCGACAGCCCGGAAGAGATTGCCCGCCAGTCGCTGGCCGATCTTGGCCGGCGGCTGCCCGAGCTGCCAATTGGCTGGCTTGGCCACACCGCCGAGCGAATCGAACCAGCGATCAACTGGCTGGACCTTGCCGCGACGGGAGCCGGATGATGCGGCGTAGCGGCCGGCCCGGCATTCCACCACGGCGGCACGAAGCCAGCGAACAGTAACCGCCCGGCCTGGCTGCTTGGCAATCAGCAGAACGTGAGAAAACCTTGCCTCTGCAGGATCTCGCGATCGGCAAACGCCGCTTACGTTCCGGTGCGCAGCCGGGCGGCAGCTGGAGTGGCTTCGGCGGGGGATGCGGCGGCGATAAGGCTGCCGGTTGTGAGTGTGAGCACCACCTGCCAGCAGCCGGAAGCGTCGGGCGTGACGATCCAGTGAGGCATCACGACAACCGATTGGTGGACCAGTTCAAAGCCTCCCTCCGACTGGCTCACCGACTCGATCGGAAAGGTCCATACCCCCGCCAAACCGCCGTTGCTGGCGACCTGGCAGTCGAGTGTCGCCCGGATGTCGAGCCAGTCATCCTCAAGGGAAAGCCGGGAGACAGCCTTGAGGTCGAGCCGGCTGCCGAGCTGGCCGAGGTCGACCCCGCCGGCATCGCGGAAGCAGCGGCCCGGGGCCTCTGCCGGCAGGCCGGCAAAGTTGAATTCGACGGCGAGATGCTGGCAGAAGTCGGCCGGCAGGCCCTCGAGACGGTAGCCGATCTCGATCGTGTCAGACCCGGCCGACAGGGTGACCGCCTTTGCGAGCTTCAGTGGGATGCCCCAGACGTTGCCCGTCCGGGTGAGCAGCACCTGCATCCGGTCCGGGTTCCGCCGGATGCTCGCCTCGTAGGCTCCGGTGGCGAAGTCGCCCCGTTCCAACGCCTCACCCGCCGCAACTGCCACCGCGGTGGTGTCGACATCGAAGAAGTGATCGATCAGGCTCTTGCGGCGGGTGGTGTCATATCGCACCATCCGCTCGAGGCCCTCCTGCTTGAAGGTGGCCAGCTGCGAGGCGTCGATGATGCTGCGGGCCTTGCCCG
>CAZIQV010000176.1:0-4305 GCA_964541275.1 uncultured Chitinophagaceae bacterium
CCCCCGGCACTGCGAGAGCGGGAAGTCGATCTGCCGGATCAGTTCGATGATCTCTTCGACGTTCTCCTCGTAGCCGATGTCGATGAGGACCCAGTCGTTTTCGTCGTAGACGAGGTAGACGCTGCAGCCGATCCGCCAGCCGGCCTGGTGATTCATTTCGATCACGCCAGGAAACAGGGGGCGGCGTTCAAGCATGGGTCAACGGCAAGCGTGGTAGGATTGGGGCGGCGAATCTGGCAACTCGCTGCCGCAAGAGAACGAAGAACACTTGTCTCATTGTAAGACTGTGCCCGCCCGGCGACAATGAAGGATCCTTCCAGTCGGACCCTGTCCGGTCCGCGGGGATCCCGGGGTTCAGCCGCATTCGTGAACATGCCAGCCGACGCCGAAACCCCCCTGCAAACCGGCCTGAGCGACTGGGCCGAGGAACTTGTGCCCTGCGGGCCGCTCGTGCAGCAGTTGCTGCCCTTCGCCGCCTCGCTCGATGTCGAGCCGGCCAGCAAAACCGCCTGGTGGCCCGCCCTGCTCTTGAAACTCGTGCCGCAGCTGCGGTCCGAGCCCTTTCTCGTGGTGGCGGTCTGCGGCGGCACAAACACCGGCAAGAGCCTGGTGACCAACGCCCTCGTCGGGGCGGAGGTGAGCCGGTCGGTTCCCGAAGCCGCTCGGACCCGGCATCCGGTTGCCAGCCTGCCGCCGGGGATGGCAACGCGGATTGACTTGGCCGCCGTGTTTCCCGGCTTCGTGCCGACGGCCTGGAAATCTCAAGCCGATCCGCTGCGTGACGATCCGGAAAACCTCTTGGTCTGGCGGGAACGCTCCGGGGTCGCCGCGGACGAGCACGGCCGACAGATTCTGCTCGACACCCCCGATATCGACGGCACGCTCCAGGAAAATCGGGAGCGGGCCGAACTGATCCGCGATACCGCCGACGTGATCGTGGCGGTGCTGACCGAACAAAAATATAACGACGCGGTTGTTCGCGATTTTTTCCGCGCGGCCGCGGCGACCGGGAAGCCGTTTGTAGTGGTCGTCAACATGGTCGACTGGCCCCGGCAGCGGGAGGTGATTCCGGGCTGGATTGAGACCTTCGAGCGGGAGACCGGCTCCAGCCCGGAAGCGGTCTTTGCGGTGCCGCACGACGCCGCCGCTGCTGCTGCCGGCAGGCTCGCGTTCAAGCGTGTCGCTGGCGGCCCGGCAGACGAGGCTGCTGCCGATCCACTGGCCGTGGTCGCTGCTGCCGATTTTGACCGGCTCAAACTGCGATCGCTCCGCGGGGCAGTCGAAACGGTGCTCGACGAGGCCTCGGGGCTGCCTGCCTGGCTCGCTACGGTCGAAGCGGCTGGCCGCGATTGGCAAGAGGCCCGCCGGCTGCTGAGCAGCGATGCGCGGGTTGAACTTGAACTGCCCCAGCCGCCCTCGGAACTGGTCTGGGATGAAATCTGGGACTGGCTCAGGCCGCGGCGGTCGGGCTTTGATCTGGCGATCAGCCGCACCTACGCGACGCTCGGCCGCGGCCTCGGCTGGGCGGCCGGCCGCGTCGGCCTGCTGCCAACCGCCGCCCGGCGGCGGGAAGATTTTGCCGGCAGCGAGCGGGACGCGTTGAAGCTCGCCCTCGGCAGGTTCATCGAGCGCCTCGATGCCTGCTGTCGGGCCAATGCGGCAGTCGAGCGGCTCTTCGGTCCGCGGCTGCGAACCGGCGATCGAGCAGCCTGGTTTGCCGACCTCGAACGGCGGCAGCGGGCCCTGCCGCTGATGTCCGACGACTACCGCCGTCAGGTCCGGGCCGAGCTTGATCGATTCGCTGACAGCCGCCCGGATGCGGTCCGCTGGATCCTTACGGGCCTCAACGTCGGGGCAGCGGTGCGGCCGGCGGTGACGGTTGCGCTCTGGTCGGCCGGAGCGGCGGCCGTGCCGGCGGCGGCAGCGACCGCCGGCGGGCTTTCGGCGTTGGTTCATCATGTTGGTGATGTCGTCGTCGGGGCGGCGGCGAGCCTGGCCGGCGAGGGGGCGATCTCGGCGACCGTCTCTGGCATCAAACCGCTGCTCGACCGACTGTTTGCCGGCTGGGCGGTCGAGCGGGGCAGGATTCTGGCAGAGACCCTGCAACTGGTGGTCCTTGGCGACGATCTTGAGGAGGTTGATCGCCGAGCTGCGGCGGGTGAACGGCCGGAGTTGCCGCTCTTGCGGAGGCACCTGACGCGGTGCCGCCGTCTGCTCGCAGAGGGCGAGGTGCCGCGATGACGCAGGCCGACGGGCCGCTCGGGCAGTTCCCTGCCGGCGGCGATGATTCCACGCGGTGCGATGCCCTGATCGCGGCCACCGAGCGCTGGACAGGCTCGGTTGCGGGCTGGCTGCCGGCTCGGGCGATTGCAGCCGAGTGGGGCGATCTCGCGCCGCGGCTCGCCGGCATGCGGGAAGAGCTCTCGCGGGTGCTCGTTGTCGGCGTCGTCGGTGGCACCGGAGTGGGCAAAAGCACGCTTGTCAACGCCTTGGCCGGCCGCGAGGTCACCGAGGCGGGTGACGTGGCCCGGCCAACGACGCGACAGCCGGTGGTCGTCTGCGGGAGCGGTGTCGATGTCGACTGGCTCGCCGTCGAGGCGTTCGGCGGCCGGTTGGTGCGGTCGGACGCTCCGGCGGTCAGTGGTATCGTGCTCATCGACTGTCCCGATCCCGACACGCAGTCACTGCCGCGGGCAGACGACACGGCCGGCGGCGGGCCGCCCGCAGAGGGCAATCGGAACCGCGACCGCCTCGAGGCGGTGCTGCCGCGGTGTGATGTGTTGCTGCTGGTGAGCACCGCGCAGAAATACCGGTCGTGGATCATCGCCCGCGAACTTGCCACGTTCGCCCCCGGGCGGCCGTTGCTGTTTGTGCAGACCCATGCCAGTCGCGATCCCGACATTCGCGACGACTGGCGACAGGAGCTTGTCTCGCAGGGGTTTGAGGTGCCGAGGATCTTCCGGCTCGATGCGGTTGCGGCGATGCAGCGGGCAGCGGCGGGCGAGCCGTCGGAATCGGCCTTTCAGGAGCTTGTCGCAGCGATCGACACCGAACTGGTTGGCAGGGCGGCGCGGCGGGTGCGGCGGACTGGCGTCTTTGACCTGCTTGGCTGGTTTCTCGAGCGGTCTGTGGCTCGCCTGGAGACGGTCCGGCCGGCGGTTGCCGGGCTCGCTGCGGGAGTCGCCGCGGAGCGAACCCGGCTTGAAAAACTGTTGGCCGCGGGCATCGACCGGGAACTCCGTCAGGGTCGTCACAGCTGGCAGCGGCTGATCGACGAGGAGGTCATCGCCCGTTGGCAGGGCAGCCCCTTTGCCCTGTTCCTGCATGCGGTGGCCGGACTGCGGGGGCTGTGGGGCAAGGTCGGCGGTTCCCCCGGGCTGGTTGGGCGGCTGCTCGCCGGGGAGGCGGCCGGAGCCTCTCGGCAGGTGGCCGACCAGTGGCAGGGGCTGTCGGAACTGGGCCTTACCGCCGGCGAGGTGGAGCAGTCAGCCAGCGTGCTGGCGGGGCTGGCCGAGCAGGCGGGGGCGGTGCCGCCGCTTGTCGACCCGGCCCGGCACGAACTTTCGCCGGGAAGCGCTGAGGCAGCCGAATTGCTCGGGCGGGCCGGCCGCTGGCTCGCCGCGGGGATCGACGAGATCGTCGGCCAGCGGAGGCAGCGGCTCGACTGGCTGGTCTTTCGGGGACTGTTCGAACTGTTGTTCAGCGGTTTTTTGCTGGTGATTCTCCTGCGGGCCGGACTCTCGTTTTTCGGTGGGCGACTTTGGCAGGGCCAGCCGACGGGCGGGGGAGGGTTTTTGTCGGAGGCGATTTTCTGGCTGCTGATTTGGGGATTCGTGTTGCGATGGGCGGTCTTTCGGCTGTTGCGGCTCGGACTCGACCGCGAGCTTTCGCGGCTGGTTGGGCGGTTGCCTGAGGCGGGGCTTGTCGATCCACTTTTCTCCCGGTACCTCGCTGCGACAGGCAGCATGCAGCGGTTTCTCGGCGAGGCGACCCGCCTGCGGTCTGAGCTGGAGTCGTTGACGGCTGCCGCGGAGCCGGGGCCGAGCGATCTGGGCCGGCTGCGACCGGGGGCTGCCGGGGAGTGAGCGGCGACCCGCCGCAATTTGTTTCGGTTTGTCATGTTCCGCCGGCAGGAAGCCGGCTCGACGTTGCGAGGGGCTTTCAGCCGTGAGCAACGCGTAAGCGGAGCGAGGCCAGGATGGCTCGCGCGGGATCTTGCTGACGTCACGCCGGCAGGAAGCCGGCGCCTGCGTTGCGAGGGGCTTTCAGCCGTGAGCAACGCGTAAGCGGAGCGAGGCCAGGATG
>CAZIQV010000176.1:4405-5029 GCA_964541275.1 uncultured Chitinophagaceae bacterium
GCTCGCTCCGCGCGAAAACAGAAAAACTCCGCCCGGGGTTTCACCCCCGGGCGGAGCTCACTGGCCGAAGTCGGGCAACGGATTTCCGTTCGACCGAACGTTTACACTACTTGGTGGTCACGGTCCGGCTGACCGCGATCACCTTGCTGGCCTTGCTGGCCTTGGCGGAAGCGTCCGGGGTCGGGGCGACAGGCATCGCCTGGATCCCGCAGGCCGGCTCGCAACCACAGGCCGGCTCACAACCGCAGGCCGGCTCGCAACCGCAAGCGGGCTCGCAACCACAGGCCGGCTCGCATCCGCAAGCGGGCTCGCAGCCACAGGCCGGCTCGCAGCAGCTGTCGCAGCAGCTGCGGTGCCGACGGCTCTTCAGCCAGCAGTGGCAGCGCTTCTTGGCCTCATGGAGGTCACGAAGCAGATCCCGCAGCGGGGTCTTGCAGCACCGCTTGCTGCAGCACGAGGTGCAGCCAGCGTCGCAACCGCAGGCCGGCTCGCAACCGCAGGCCGGCTCGCAACCGCAGGCCGGCTCGCAACCGCAAGCGGGCTCGCAACCGCAGGCCGGCTCGCAACCACAAGCGGGCTCGCAACCACAGGCCGGCTCGCAACCACAAGCGGGCTCGCAACCAC
>CAZIQV010000177.1:0-5018 GCA_964541275.1 uncultured Chitinophagaceae bacterium
TGGAGACGAAGGGGCAGAAGTGGAGACGAAGGGGCAGAAGTGGAGACGAAGGGGCAGAAGTGGAGACGAAGGGGCTCGAACCCTCAACCCCCGCCTTGCAAAGGCGGTGCTCTCCCAATTGAGCTACGTCCCCGGGTTTCATTCCCGGCTGCCTGCTGCCTTGTCCGATGAAGGCCGCCATGCCGCGGCACACCGCGAGCCGTCCGGGCGTTTTCAGTGCGCGCGCCAAGACTCGAACTTGGGACCTCCACCTTATCAGGGTGGCGCTCTAACCAACTGAGCTACGCGCGCCCGACCCCCGGAACCACACCGGAGATTTCCGAACCCTACATTCGGCACCCGGCGGTTTGCAACCGGGAGCCGATTTTCCGGCGGCAGGGCCGAAGCCGGCGCTGACGTCCCGACGGATGCTGCGGTAGGCTCCCGCCACAATTGTCACGGGTCAGCCCTGTTCCAGAGTCCAGAGGAGGCTCCGATGCTTCGCCTCAGCCCTCAACCCGACCTCGCTGCAGCAAGGCTCCGCGGTGGCCCCGCAACTGCCGTCGCCGTTCTCGTCGGCCTGGCCGCTTTGGCCGGCAGCCGCGGGCTGACGGCGGCCCAGCCAACGGTCGAGTATGCCCTCGGCCTCAAGCCGCGGCACCGGGTCGACTACGACATTCCCGGCCCGGAGGCCGCCCGGGAGGCCACCTTGTCGATGGAAAAAACCGAGGGGACGACCGCCTGGGTCGTTCGCTCGCCGGGCGGGCTGCTGCTGCGGCGATTTTCCGACACCAATGGCGACCGGGTCGTCGACCACTGGAGCTACTTCCGCGACGGCCTTGAGGTCTATCGCGACATCGATGCCGATCACGATACGAAGCCCGATCAGGCTCGCTGGCTCGGGGCCGCCGGCGGTCGCTGGGGGATCGATACCGACGGTGACGAGCGGCTCGATCGCTGGAAGGTGCTGTCGGCAGAGGAAGCGACCGCCGAGATCGTCGCGGCGCTGCGGGACCGCAACGCTGCCGCCTTCCGCCGGCTGTTGCCATCCCGGGATGACCTCGCGGCGGCCGGCCTCCGCGGCGAGATGCTCGATGAAGTTGTCAGCCGCGTCGCGGCGGCGGGGCGTGGGTTTCCCAAGCTCGCCGAGGAGCAGCGGCAGATCGGCCCCGCGGCGAGGTGGACGGCGATGCTGGCCAACGCCCCGGGCGTGCTGCCGCGACCGACGGCCGCGGAGGGCGGAGACCTGGTCGCCTACGACAACGTCGTCGCGCTTACCGAGTCGGATGAAGCCGGCGGTGCCCAGGTGTTTGTTGGCTCCCTCGTCCGCTGCGGCGACGTCTGGCGGCCGGTCGACCTGCCGCAACTGACTGACGGCGGTGGGGTCGTGACGGAGGGTTTCGCCTTTTTTTCACCGCAGGCCGACGCCCGGCTGCTCGGTGACGGCATGGCTGAGGCGGGCTCGCTGCAGCCGTTCCTCGAGCGGCTCCGCACACTTGAAAACCGGCTGGCCGCGGCGAGCGGGGCCGACCGCAACCGTCTGGTGGCCGACCAGGTCGACTTGCTCGGGGAGTTGGTCGAGGCAGCCGGGGCTGATGATCGGGAATTCTGGCTGCGGCAGCTGATCGAGACACTGGCCGCCGCCACGCAGGAAGGCAGTCTTGCCGACGGCATCGGGCGGCTTGAGCGGCTCGGCGAGCGGCTGCCTGCCGACGATGCCCTGCAACCGTTCTTGATGTTCCGGCTGGCATCGGCCCGCTACGCCAGTCGCATGCAGCAGCCCGAGGCAGACATCGAGGACGTCCAGCAGGCCTGGCTGGCCGAGCTGGCGGCCTTCGTCGAAGCCCATCCCGATGCAGCCGATGCGGCCGAGGCGATGCTTCAGATCGGCATTGCCGATGAATTTTCCGGCCGCGAGAAAGAGGCCGTCGAGCGGTATCGGGCGATCGTCGAGCGGTTCCCCGAGTCAGCTTCAGCGCGGAAGGCCCGGGGCGCGGTCCGCCGGCTGCAGGCGGTTGGGGAAACGCTCGACCTCAACGGCACGACGGTCACCGGCGAGCGGCTGGCCCTCGGCGACTTTCGCGGGGTTCCGGTGCTGGTTCACTACTGGGCAACCTGGTGCGAACCCTGCAAAGTCGACATTGCCCGAATCCGCGAACTGCACCGCCGCTATGGGCCCGACCGGCTCGCCGTGGTCGGGATCGCCCTGGACGGAAACCGCGAGACACTCACGACGTTTCTCGACGGCAGCCCCCTGCCCTGGCCGCAGTTGCACGAACCGGGTGGCCTCGACGGTCGGCTGGCGGAGGAACTCGGGATCCTCACGCTCCCGACGATGCTGCTGCTCGACGCCGAGGGAACGGTCGTGGAACGCAACCTGATCGTCACGGAACTACAGCGGCGTCTTGAGGATCTCATCGACAAGTGAGCCTGTGTGGGCCGCCGCCGGTCAGCGTTGCTCTGGCGAAGGCTGCGAGGCGGTGGTACTGTCGCGGGGTTCGCCTTTGCCTCGGAAATTCTCATATGCCCGCGCCGCTCCTTGCCGTCTCGCTCAACCCGCTCTTTTGCCTCCTCGGCGCCGTTCAACTCCTCGGTCTGTTGACTGCCGGCACGGCTCGGTTCACCGAGGGAACCCGGTATCAGCGGCTTGGCCAGTGGGGCTGTCTCGCCGCCCTGGGGCTTGTCGGCACTGTCTGCGGGGCGACGTTGCAACTCGGGCCGGGCATCGCCACGACGAGCGCCGTGACCCTGACGCTGATGACGATGATTGTGATCGTCGATTTGCCGGCAGCCCGGCGGCGGGCCTGACTGACGGCAAATGAGCGGCTTTCAGGGCTGTCGGTCGCACCTGTGGGCGAGCGACCTCCGCTGAAAGCCAAGCCCCGAAAACGCCGAGGTTGCTGCGGTTGCCGATCGCCGCAGCGGCCCGCGGCCGCTGAATTCCGCCGTCGGCGGCGCGGGGCCGGCCGCCGCCCCGCAGCTCAGCAGTGCCGGTTTTTCCGCGAGAATCGGAAAAAAACTCCCCTTCGGCATCACCGGCTGCCGATGACCCTGCTACGGAAGTGTCGCCGACCGGCAACGGGAGCTTCGGCTTTTCGGGGTGGTCCCCGGAACCGAGGAGTTTCCGACAGCGGCCGGCATCGAATCTCAGGAGGGTTTCATGTCGCTGACCAGAATCGTCTGCGGGCTCGCCATGCTCGTCGCCACTCTCGCGGTGGCCGACGTCCACGGTGAGGATCTCGCCAAGACCGTGGCCGTCCGGCTGCGGGACTCGGGCACGCTTGATGGCTACCGGGTCAAAGTTCGTGCCAAACAGGGCACCGTTTGGCTTGAGGGGCAGGTGTCCAATGCCAAGCAAATTTCCGCCGCAATCGGCCTTGCTGAGGCAACCGCCGGCGTTGAGCGGGTGGTCAATCGACTCACCGTTGCGGCGCGGCCGGCCGCGGGCGGCACCAGGCTGGCCCTGCCACAGCGGGCCTGGGACTTCGCCGGGGTCGAACCCCCGGCGGCGGCCCGACTTGCTGCTGCCGCGGGCCCGCTGGCCAACGAAGTCGCATCGGCGCGGCAGGCCGTTTACGACGCTGCCGAGTCGGGGCCGAACGGCCAGCAGCAGGAGCGGGTGCAGCTCGCCCGCGCAACTGAGCGAGGCGTTCGCGTGCCGACGCGAATGGCGGGCGTGCCGCGGCCCATGCGGATGAGTTCCGCCCCGGTGCAGCAGGTCGGAATGCGGTCACTCGGCAACCAAGAGATGATCGACGGCGAACGGGTTGTGCCCGGCTCGATGCGGGTCTACGAGGGTTCCGCTCCCGCTGGAATGGGCTCGAGCGGGCAGCCGCCGGCCGGCCCGATGCCGGGAATGGCGATGGGGACGCCCCGACCGATGGGCGCGGCGGGCGTCGGCATGCCGCCAGTCCCGATGCGGGGAGACGGGCCCAACATGCCCAACTACGCCTGGCCGAGCTATGCCGCGTATCCAAATTACGCGGCCCTGCAGTATCCCACCCAGTATTCCCCGACTGCGTGGCCCTACATCGGTCCCTTTTACCCATACCCGCAGGTGCCGCTCGGTTGGCGGCGGGTGTCGCTGGAGTGGGACGACGGCTGGTGGTACGTCGACTTTGACGAGCGGCATATTCACAGCCATCACCGCTGAGCCGCTTCGGGGGCGGTGGCCGTGCCGCCGCCCGAGGACGAACCAGAAGTGAACTGCACCCGATTCGAGTGCACTTCCTGAGACCCGCCCGGGGGCATTCCCCGGGCGGGTTTTTTTGGCGGCCGAAAAATCGTCGGCACCGGCAGATCGTCCGCAAGTTCTCCGGCCCGCACGGTCGATACAAACCGCAGGGAGGCTCGTCCCGCCACACGCACGAGGAACGATTCAATGGCGACCACTCGGACGCGGCAGCTCGCCGCTCTTCTCGCGACAGCCTTTGCGGCGACGCAAACCGGCTGCTTCTGGCTGACCGCCCAGGGGCCGAACCTCGGCCCGCTGGCGATTCCCGTCCCCGTGCCAGCCGGCATCCAGAAGGCCAAGGAAGACCAGTTCTGGAACTACGAACGGTACGAGCGGGCGCCGATTCTCGGGCCGATCCCGCCGGGCGGGCCCTGCGAGGCGCTCGATGAACCGAGCGACGACGAGGTGATGCGCGCCCTGGAGAAAGCCCGGCCGGTCCAGGGCAACTGGCCCTTCCTCTTCGAGATTCAGCGGAACAACGTCCGAATCACGAAGTGCAAGATATCCGACTACGTCGACCCGCCCCGCCACTATCCGCTGGTGGGCCCCGCCCAGCTGCACCACGCCCACTACAAATGCACGGTCTATTTCCAGGAGGTGAAGCGGGTCGGCTGGCCGGTCCCCCACACCCTGGTCGACGAGGACTGCCAGGAGGTCGTCTACATCGACCACGATCACCTGCACATGGTGGGCGATGTCGACACCGGCTGCGACGCAAACTTCTAATTGTCTCTCGGTTCAGCCGTTGGCCGATCCAGAATCTCGTGCGGACCCCCGTCGCCATCGTGGCGGCGGGGGTTTTTGC
>CAZIQV010000178.1:0-5008 GCA_964541275.1 uncultured Chitinophagaceae bacterium
AGCAGCGGTGTCGTCGCCTCCAGGGCGACCAGCACATCGGCGGCCTCGAGCCCGTCGAGGCCGGCCAGCACAAAACCGGCCAACAGCCGACCCCGGTCGCCGACGTGAGCGTCATGCAACAGGGTTCGGGCCAGCGGCACCGCCGCCGGGTCCCGGCGGGAAAGCAAGAGTCGCAAGGCGGTATCCCGATGCCAACCGTTGGGATGGTCGAGCAGACCGACCAGGTCAGCGGTGCTCGCCCCACCGAGATTGCTCGCCGGTCGCACTGGCGCATCTGCCGCTGTCAGCCGCCAGAGCCGGCCAGTCTCCCGGCCGCTGGTCAGGTCGAGATGCTGCTTGATCGCCGGAGGCAGGCTGGCCGGGTGCTCGATCACCTCCCGCTGCATGTCAACAATCCAAAGCCCGCCATCGGGAGCATTGGCAAACTGGACCGGCCGAAACCAGATGTCCCGCGCGGCCACCAGTTCGCTGCCTTCGTCAACCCGCTCGGCCTGGACGCCAGCTCCATGCGGCAAGAGCCGCTTGCGGTGAACGATGTTGCTGCCGACATCGCCGATCACGAGCATGCCCTCGAGGCTTCCGCAGGCGTCGCCCCGGGCCAGGGTAATGCCGGTGGCACTGGTGAAATAGCCGGCCGGCCGGCCGCCCCCCTCGACGATCCCGGGCACAATCCCGCTGGCCCGCAGCCGGGTCCGGAGCACCCGCCAGGGCTCGACCGGGCTCTGGCGAAAGACCGCCGCCTGCGGCCCCTCGACGGCGATGCTCTCCCGGGCGGCCGGCGGCGTGAAGTCCGGGTTGCGATTGAGAAAGCGTTCCTCGAGCATCACCCGGATGGCGTGGTCGCTGTTGGAGCAGATGTAGACGTTGCCGGCATCGTCCGTCGTGCGGCCATGCTGGCCGCCGCCGGTCTCAAGGCGAATGTCGAGCTGCCGCGGATCGAAGGAAAAATCCCGCCGGGCGAGTTTCACCGCCGGTCCGGTCGGCTCACCGTCGGCACCGACACGGCGGATTGTGCCGCCGTTGGAACTGGCCGAGCCGTGAATCCGGCCGTCGAGACCAAAGGCAAACGAGTTGAGCAGCCCCTGCACGTTGTGCGTGCCAAAGCCGGTGAAGACAGCCCGCCGCTGGTCGGCCACGCCGTCGCCGTCGGCATCTTTGAAATAGAGAATGTCGGGGGCATCACCGACAAAAATGCCGCCGTCCCAGCAGCAGACCGCGGTCGGCCAGGCCAGCCCGTCGGCGTAGACTGTCGCCCGGTCGGGCCGGCCGTCGCCATCCTCGTCGTGCAGCAGCCGAATCCGCCCCAGCCGCTGGCCCTGATCCTCGCTGTAGCCCCGCATCTCGGCGACGAACAGCCGGCCGCACTCGTCCCAGGCGATCGCCACGGGACTGGCCAGCAGCGGCTCGGCGGCCATCAGCGAGAGTTCAAAGCCGGACTGCACGAGAAAAGCGTCGCAGGCCGCCGCGGGAGATTGCTGGGCGATCCGCGGCAGGACATCGGCGTAGTCGCCGCCGACGGTCGGTTCGGCAGGCAGCCTGCCAGCAAGTCCGCAGGCCATGACGGCCAGACCCGCCACCAGCCAACGGCAGCCGCGCGGGAGCAGCCCGGCCCGACAACGCAGCTTCAGCCTGGTGTTCATGGCGTTGCCTCCAGCAGCGTTCGCATGGCTGTCAGCAGTTTTTCCTCGGCCTCGGGACCGACAAAGGAACTGCCGACTTTCGTCTCGTAGCCCCCTTCGCGGTAGCTGGCAGCCGTGCCGATGTAGCCGGTGCCGTAGTTGCCGTAGGCGGCGAGCATGACATGCAGGTCGGGCCGCATCCGCTGGGCGGCCAGTTGATACTCAATGAAGAGTTCACCCGGCAGATGCAGCATCCGAACGTCGCCGACCCGCAGGCAGCTGACGAGGATTGGCTGCTCTGCTGCTGCCCGGGTCAGCCAGGCGAGGGCGTCGATGTCGTCGAACGTGCCGCGGTCGCCCCCTTCCCGAACCGCCGCCACCAGGGCATCGCGGTCAAGTTCCGGCCGCGACTTGAGTACGACCGGCACTCCGGTGAAGCCGACGTCGGCCGCCGCCAGCGGGTGGCGATTGGCCTCGGCCGCCGCGAACGCCTGCCGCATCGCGGCAGCCATCCGGGTGGCGAACAGCACCCGGTTCGACCGGCTGCCGTCGTTGTACTTGCCGGCGGCGATGTTGCCGGCGGCGCCGGTGAAATGGACGTGCAACGCCGAGGGCACATCCTGGCTGCGGAGAAACCGGGCGATGCCGGGAAAATCAGGGCTCGGCACGCCGGTGCGGTAATAGCTCATCGGGTGGGTCGCATAGGCGGTCAGCACCGCGAGCGGTTCGTCTTCCGACCAGAAGGCGAGCGTCGCCAGCAGCGGGTCGATCACGCCCTCAGGCGCAGCCCGCAGCTCCGGGTCGCGGGTGGTGCTGCCCCGCCAGGCCCGCACGGTACCGTCGGGCCCGAGGAGGCGGCGGTTACTGGCAACCTCGGCGACGGCATACTCCCCGAAGCCGACATGGGTGACCGGCCGGGCGGCAGGCAGTGCCTCTTTGATGGCCGCCGCCGCCGCTGCGAGGACCCGGCGGGGAAACTCGCCGTGGAAGCGGTGCGAACCCTCGATGCCGAACTCTTGCAGTATCGCCTCGGCTGTGAAGTCGGCGTGGGGGGCGTCGTGCTGATGCAGGGCCTGAACGGCGACCCGATCGGGTGACGTCCCGGCGGCCCGGGCCAGCTCTTCACGAAAGACATCGTGGGCGGCGTTGCCAATGCCGATCCAGTCGACCGCGCAGAGCACGATCGGCGACTCCGCGCCGAGCAGCACGATGCCCCGACACCGCAGCGACAGGTCGGCCGGTCGTTTCGCCGGGCCGTAAGCCATGCGAAAGCCGACCGGCGGCGTGGCATCGACATCAAAGCAGGCCAGCCTGAGGCCCTGCCCGCGCGGACCGTCAGCATCGGCAGCCTGTCCCGGGCCGGCCAGCACACCGGTGCTCAGTAATACCAGCCCGAGTATCCAGCGTGACAACAGTTCGATTCGCGGCATGATCTCCATGGCCTTTCCCTCTGAAGAGACAAGACACCGCCTGATATTCTTTTTAGCCTACTCCATCAGCAGCCCGGCGTCCCGCCACCGCCTCGGGTAGATTCAACCGCAGTGGCCCGGCCACGCTCGACCTCGCCGAAGCACTCGGAACCGTCTCGCATGCATGCCGTCCCGCTGCCGGAACAGCCGCTGGAGCCCGCGAACCGCAGTCTCAAGAGTATGTTTGTCCGAATCGGCCTGCTCACAGGTGGAGTACTCGTTGCGACCTTCGCAGCGACCTGGATTTACTTTCATCCCCCGGCCCAGCGGCAACGCGGCATCTGTTACGGCGAGCGGGCCGGCGTCAACCTCTGCCTCGACATCGCCCAGCCGGAAGCAGCCAACGGCCTCGGCATCGTCTTCATCGTCAGTGGAGGCTGGAAGTCACATCCCGACCGCCCGCACGAATGGCTCACCGCTCCGTTCCTGCGGCATGGGTTCACCGTCTTTTCCGTCTTTCATATTTCCCAGCCCCGGGCGACGGTCGCTGAGATTTTTGCCGACGTCTCGAAGGCGGTCGGGTTCATCCGCAGCCGGGCTGAAGACTATGGCGTCGACCCCGACCGCCTCGGCGTGATCGGCGGCAGCGCCGGCGGGCACCTCAGCCTGCTGCTGGCGACCCGGGGTGGTCCCGGGGCCGACGCGGCAGACCTCGCCCGCAGCGTGCGGGCGGCGGCCGTTTTCTGTCCGGTCACCGACCTGACCGACCTGACCGGCTCCACGGAGGATCCCGGCGACGGCGGTCCACCCCGCAACTTCCACGCCGCCTTCGATCAGGAACCGATCGACATGGACCGCTGGCGCAAAACTGCCCGTGAACTCTCACCGCTGCTCCATGTGACCCGCGACCTGCCGCCGACGCTGATCTTCCACGGCGACCGCGACACCCTGGTGCCCATCAGCCAGTCGGAACGATTCCGCGACGCAGCCGCCGCGGACGGTCGCGACGTCGAACTCGTGGTGATCCGCGGCGCAGGCCACACCTGGCTGACGCTGCCGCTGCAACTGCTGCGGGCAGCTCGCTGGTTTGACGCCCAGCTCTGCCCGCAGGCGAACTGAATTCCTCCCCAACGGTTGCGACGGCACCGGAGGCTGCACCGCAGCGGCGGTTGATCGAGCGGGCTGCCAGCCCTTGAAGACGCGTCACCAGAACGCCGGATCATTCAGGGCCTCGACACACCGGCACTGCCCTGAAAGTGATTCGATCGCCTGCTCAGCGAGCGACTGGCCGAGCCAGCCTTCGGGCTGTGAAAGCTCAAAGGGCGGCTTGATGACCGTTGGAGAGAGCGGGCGGAATCCGACTTTTCCGTAGAACTTTGGGTCTCCATAGGTCAGCACGGCCTGCACGCCCCGACTGGCAAGATCGGCCAATCCATGCGTGATGAGAGCCTGCCCGATCCTTTCGCCTTGCCGCTCACGCTGCACGGCGACGGGCCCAAGGATGAAGACTTCGCTCTCGTCGCCGAAGTCGAGGCGGCTGAAAAACAGGGACGCAACGACGCTGCCGTCATCAACGGCGACCAGGTTGACCAGGTCGCGTGTGTCGGTGGTCGCAAAGAGTGCTTCGGCAAGCCTGCCGATCAACACGCCTTCGGCGTCACCTTCGGAGGCTGCGAACACGGACGTGAAGAGCTGCACAATCGCGGTCACCTCGTCCGCCTGGTGGCGTCGGAAATTCAGCTGTTCGGGAATTTGCATACAGCCTCTCGTTCACTCGCGCAGCATCGTCTCGGCGGCTCGCGGTTCTGCAGAAAACCTCGGCCGCCGCTTCTGATGGTACGCGTTCGCGACGAACAGCAAAAACCCCGACTGCTTCAAAGCCCGAAGCGCAAGCTGAGGGAAACCGCCAAGCACAACGTCCATCTCCCATTGCTTCGAAGCCCGAAGCGCAAGCTGAGGGAAACCGCCCCATCGATCCGC
>CAZIQV010000179.1:0-5007 GCA_964541275.1 uncultured Chitinophagaceae bacterium
AGCTGTTGGTGAACCGGGCCCCGCAGAGGGTCTCGAAGATGTCGTAGATCACCTCCCGCTGATAGAAGGCGTACAGAAAAAAGGTGAAGGCTCCGGTGTCGAGGCCGACGGCACCGTTACACAGCAGGTGGTCACTGATCCGGGCCAGTTCGGCGATGATCGTTCGGATGTAGGTGCAGCGGGGTGTCAGTTCGATGCCCAGCAGTTTTTCGACCGCCTGGTGCCAGGCGACGTTGTTGGCCATCGGCGAGATGTAGTTCATCCGGTCGGTGACCGTCACGTACTGGTTGAACGTGAGGTGTTCGCCGATTTTTTCGAAGCCCGAGTGGAGGTAGCCCATCTCGGGCATCGCGTCGACCACCCGTTCGCCTTCAAGCTTCAGCACCAGCCGCAGCGTCGTGTGGGTCGCCGGGTGCTGGGGCCCGAAGTTGAGCGTCCAGAGATAGTCTTCGCTGCGACGCTCCGGGCGGGTCTCGAATTCTGCGGGTGCGATCGACATGGTGAGGCTCTGGCGGGGGCAGGGGATCGACTGCGGTTCAGCTGTGGTCGCGGGTGATCACGGGGAAATTGTGCCGCTCACCGCGGCCTTGCAGCGGATAGTCCTTGCGGAGCGGGTGGGCGGTGAAGGCTTCGGGAAGCACCAGCCGACGAAGGTCGGGATGGCCGGTAAAGCGAATCCCGAAGAGATCCCAGACCTCCCGCTCGAGCCAGTTTGCCGCCTCCCAGAGCGGCACGAGGCTGGCGACGGTCGGGTCGGGATCGTCGACGAACACCCGGACGGTCAGCCGCTGGTTGCCGGCGGTACTGGCGAGCAGATAAATCAGCCCGTAGCGATGCTTCGCCCCCCGGTATTCCAGGTAATCAACGCAGCTGACATCGACGAGCAGATCGAAGCCGCGGTCCTTGAGAACCGCAAACGCCGCCGGTGAATGTTCCGCCGGCAGGACGACCCGTTGCTGGTCGCGGAAGACCGAGTTTTCGAGGGGCCCGAAGGCATCCTCGAGCGCGGCGACATGGGGATTAACCGGTGCCGATTCGCTGGCGGCGTCGGAAGGCTGGGGCATGGGGTGTCGGGCGGCGGTGGCGGGATAAGCGAAGCTAGGAGCGGGCCTGCGCGGTCGGATGCGAGAACTGTCGCTGGAGGTTGGGATTGCGGGAGGCATCGAGGGTGAGCGGCAGGGGACTTTCGACCAACGCCCGCTTGCGGTCCTGCCGCTGCCGGGTGTTGAACTCGCGTCCGGTAATCGTGCCCTCCCGCTGGATTTTGTCCTGCAGATCGATGATCGCCTGGATGAGCTGCTCCGGCCGCGGCGGGCAGCCCGGCACGTACATGTCGACCGGAATGAAGCGGTCGATCCCTTGCACGACCGCGTAGGTGTCAAAGACACCGCCGGTGCTGGCGCAGGCACCCATCGAGATACACCATTTCGGCTCGTGCATCTGCTGCCAGATCCGCTGCAGGACAGGAAGCATCTTCATCACGACGCGACCGGCGACGATCATCAAATCGCACTGCCGAGGGCTGAACCGAAAGACTTCGGCGCCAAACCTGGCAAGGTCGTGCTTGGCGGCACCGGTAGCCATCAGTTCGATTCCGCAGCAGGCCGTGGCAAACGGCATTGGCCAGAGGCTGTTTTTGCGGCACCAACTGGCGAGTTCGTCCAACCGGCTGACAACCACGTTTTCGGGGAGTTCAAGCTGACCCCCCTCAGGGGCTGCAGGCTGCGTCACCGCCATTTGAACACTCCTTTCCGCCAGTCGTAGGCGAATCCGACCACCACGAGCAGGATAAAGATGAGACCGCCGAAAAAGGCCAGTTCGCGACTGGCGACGAGGCCGTCCGCGACCGCTGCATCGACCCCTGCCGGCGATCGGCTGGCAACAGCCCAAGGGTAGAGGAAGAGCAGTTCGACATCGAAGACGAGAAAGGTGACTGCGACGAGATGAAACCGCACATCAAACCGCCTCCGGGTGTCGTGGACCGGATCCATGCCACTTTCGTAGGGCATCTCCTTGACCGCCCCCGACCGACGCGGGGCGACAAGAAGCGGCAGCACCACGAGGCCTGCCGAGACAGCCGCCGCGATCAGCACAAACAGCAGGACCGGGAGAATGGCATCCATGGCAGGCTTGGTTCTCGCGTCGTGTGCTTGCCGCTTGGCAGGCGAAAAATCGGATAAAGCCGGCGAAAATGCGACTTTGTGAAAAAAAGCACGAAGTCAGCGACGAAAAAACCGCGGCACCGACATCTCCGAGCCTCAGTTATACCGTCTGGAGCCGGGCCGGACGAGCACCCTCCTTCCTTTTTCTGCGGCCGCTTTTTCGACCGCCCCGGCCAACTGCTACGGTGGGGGAATGCTCTCGTCCGCCGCAATCCTCGCCGACCTCGTCCGCCGTCCCAGCGTCAATCCGATGGGACGGGATCTCGCCGGCCCGGAATATCTCGAGGGGCGGGTGACCGATTATCTGCTGCGGCGGCTCGCCGACCTGGGCGTCGCAGCGGTGCGGCAGCCGGTTGCTCCGGGACGTGACAACGTGGTGGCCCGGCTTCCCGCCACCCTGCCGGGCAGCCCGCTTTTGATTTGGGATGTCCATCAGGACACCGTTCCGGTGGCCGGGATGACGATCGAACCATTCACTCCGGTCGTCAGCGGCGGCCGGCTCTCGGGCCGGGGGGCCTGCGATGTCAAAGGCGGCATGGCAGCGATGCTCGCGGCGATTGAGCGGCTGCGGGACTGCGAGCGGAGGGCCACGGTGATTTTCGTGGCGAGCGTCAACGAAGAATTCGGCTTTTCCGGAGCGATCGCCTTTCGCCGACTGCTGGCCGACCGGGCCGATCGGCAGCCGGGAGACGCGGCGGCGGCCGATCTGATTGCCGCCGACCTCGCGTCCAGCCGCCCGCTGCTGGCGGTGGTGGCTGAGCCGACCGGCCTCGATTTGGTTACGCGGCACAAGGGCGCGGTGCGGTGGCGGGTGATCGCCCGCGGTCGGGCCTGCCACAGTTCCCAACCCGAGCTTGGCAGGAATGCAATTTTCCCCGCAGCCCGGGCCGTGTTGGCGATTGAGCAACTGGCGGCTGAACTGCTCACCCGGACCCCCGACCATCCCTGCGGTCCGCCGACGCTGAGCATCGGAACGATTCACGGGGGCCTGGGAGTGAACCTCGTCCCCGACCGGGTGGTGCTGGAACTCGATCGGCGGCTGGTGCCGGGAGAGGATCCTGCTGTTGCCCGCCGGGAAGTGATCGACCGAGTCACGGCGGCCTGCCCGGAGGAGCAGGTCGACCACGAGCCGCCCTTTCTCGAGAGTGGCGGCCTCTCCGATGAGGGCCCCGCAGCGGCGGCGGCCGCCGAGCGGTTGACGCGGGCGGCGGCGGCTGAAGGCGTGACCTCGCGGCGGCTGGCGGCCCGCTACGGAACCAACGCCTGCATCTACGCCGCTGCGGAAATTCCCTGTGTGGTCTTCGGCCCCGGCTCGATCGCCCAGGCCCACACGGCTGATGAATGGATTGAACTCCGCCAGGTCGAGCAGGCGGCTGCCATCCTCGCGAAACTGGTCATCACCGGCTGAAGAGGTCTGCTGCCGGTGGCCTGCCGCCCGAGCCGAGGAAACCCGCCCGCGCTGGATCTGATCGGCGGCGCGGCCGACAACCGGCTGGCTTTCCAGGGTCGGCAGGAAGAGAATCGGGAGAGTTCTCGACGGCCGGCGGGCCCGGAATGGCTTGGTCGAAGTACCATCAGCGGCTGTGATACCCGAAGTCCTCCATCATTGCAGCGGGGTTCTGGCGGTGAGCAAGCCGGCTGGCCTGCCGACCCAGGCGGTTGCCGGCCTTGCATCGGTCGAGGTGCTGGTGCGGCGGCAGCTCTTTGGGGCGGCGTTCGCTGCGGCGGTGGCGGCGGGACGGAGCCGCCATCCGGGAGGCTTTCTCGGCGTCCCCCATCGGCTCGACAGGCTTGTCTCTGGCGTCCTGCTACTGGCGACGAGTCCCCGGGCAGCCCGTCAGCTTTCCCGGCAGTTTGAGCGGCGGCAGATCGAGAAGACCTATCTGGCCGTGGCAGACCCCGTCGGAGCCTGGCGGCCGGCGGTGGGCGAGGCGTTCCGCTGGCGGGATGCGATTCGCAAGATTCCCGAACAGCCGCGGGCGGAAATTGTTTCAGCTGGCGATCCGGGGGGCCGCGAGGCGGTGACCAGCGGCCGCGTCATTGCCGTTCGTGACGGCAAACTGCTGCTTCAGCTGCAACCGCTGACGGGCCGGATGCATCAGTTACGACTGCAGGCGGCTGCTCGCGGCCTGCCGCTGCTCGGCGACTCGCACTACGGCGGCGCGGCTGCCGCCGCCGCCGCTTCCGAGCGGCCGATCGCGTTGCATGCGTGGGCGATCGACTTCTTCGATCCCGACACCGGTGAACCGGTCTCGTGCCGCTGCCCGCTGCCGCCGGGTCCGTTGTGGAGCGGCTGGCCGGTTTACCCTGCCGAGGGATTGTCACCGGCGGGTATTTCGACGCGGTCGTCTCCCCGCAGCTAACCAGCCGGCCCCGTGCCCGCGGGCGGGACGTTCGCGTCGACTGTCACGGCCTCCGTTCTCGGCCCGATCGCGGCGGTCCGCCATCGTGGCGGCGGTTGCGTTTGGAGCCTGCTTGAGGCACCGGTCACTAGAAAACGTCCAAGTGGAAGTGATGCCCTTGATAATACCGCCGCGACTTCGGGTAGTAGTTCTGCCAGGCCCGGTTGTAGACCGGCACCCGCATCTCCTGCGGATAGCGGTAGTAGAGATCGTTGGCGCTCTTCATGTACCCGTCTGCATAGTAGTTTTGCGGGTACCAGACGTAGGGATAGTGGTAGAGCCTGTTCCAGTCGCTGGCGTTGTACGAATGCGCCCACTGGTGCCCATAGGCCTGCTGGCCGGCAATTGGCGGTTGGCCTCCGGCGGTCGAAACAAACAGGCCGAGGCCGCAGACGGTGAAGACCGTCACGGCAAACATGTGCCGAGTCATTGAATGTCCCCCT